>NZ_JHEG04000001.1:877833-1177833 GCF_000760695.4 Tolypothrix bouteillei VB521301
CCTTGCACCTGCTTCCATTCGTAACATTCACAGGAATGGAGTAGTATACACAACTCTCAATCCTTTGAATGTGGAGGTAGAATTAGTGGCTGTTTGGCGACAGGATGAAACTTCTACTGTCCAACTCATCTAGCTCTCTTCTAAAATATGCTCTCTTTTCTCTAACTTTATTTTAAATAAATCGCATTTAAATACCAAAAAAATTTAAAAAGACTTTTGTAAGTCAGAAAACTTTAATGAAATCCTAGATTGTTGGAAGAAGTTAAGAATGTAAAAATAACCTTATGTTAGTATGAACGAAAGAGTAACATTTGTAGATGTACTGACAGAAGGAAAAATCATGGCAACCGTAACAGGATTGACATTTGGTGGTAAAACTTGGACACCTAAATTTGTGGAAGCGATCGATCAAGAAAAATGCATTGGTTGTGGCAGATGTTTTAAAATTTGCGGCCACAATGTACTGCTGCTAAAAGCA
The DNA here is from genome assembly GCF_000760695.4 of Tolypothrix bouteillei VB521301. GTDB lineage: Bacteria > Cyanobacteriota > Cyanobacteriia > Cyanobacteriales > Nostocaceae > Scytonema > Scytonema bouteillei_A. The sequence goes on from NZ_JHEG04000001.1 coordinate 878,312, forward strand.
ATGAATGAAGAAGGTGAATTTGTAGAAGATGAAGATGATGATGAAATTGAAAAGAAGGTGATGACGATCGCTAACAGAGACAACTGTATTGGTTGTGAAGCATGTGCCAAAATTTGCTCCAAAAATTGCTACACCCATACTGCTTTAAATAACTAAGAATGAAGGATAAAGGATAAAGGGTAAGTTTTGTCATTTTCACTTCAATTTCAAACTTTATACTTTATCCTTCATCCTTAAGAGTGACTGAATTAAAAGTTTGTAGTAAACAAAAATGTAAATTGCAAGTTGTCTGCGGTGAACATATTAAACCTTGCTACCAATACCCTAATCAATTGTTAAGACTAAAGCAATCTTCTCTACTACTAGTTAATCTTGAAGAAGAAGACTTCTCCACCCCGATATAGAGAGATAGTCTTAATGAGAGTAGATAGTTGTTAGTGGTTGAGAGCCAAGCAGTTTTCCAACCACCAACGACTAGCCACTAACCACTAAACCCTAACCCGTTCTTTGTAAAGAGCAGGCATTTATGCAACAAATTCCTGTTTCACTATTGACCCTAGTTGCTGGAATGGTCGTCACGCTTTTCAGCATATGGGTTGGACAAAACCACAGTTTATTACCAGTACAAGCATCGCAACAAGCGCCTCTGGTAGATGGTTTTTTTAACATCATGGTCTCCATTGCCACTGCTTTGTTTATTGTGGTAGAAGGAACCATTTTACTTTTTCTAGTTAAATTTCGTCGCCGTCGCGGAGACGATACAGATGGCGTACATGTAGAAGGAAATCTTCCGTTAGAAGTTTTTTGGACTGCGATTCCATCGATTATTGTTATCTGTCTCGGAATCTACAGCGTTGATGTTTATCAACAGATGGGAGGGTTTTCAGCAGGACACCATTCCCCATCTCATGTAGCCCAAATGCCAGGAAGTGCAATTGCTGCTACCCTGAATGATACCTCATCAAGTCAGTCAGAAACAGCAACGACGTCTTCAGCAACTCCAAAATATGGCTTTGGCGGAACTCCACAAACACAAGATAACCCAGCTGAGTTGGTTGTCAATGTTACGGGAATGCAATTTGCTTGGGTATTTAACTACCCTGAGAGTGGTGTCAGTACAGGAGAATTACACGTTCCTGTGGGTACAGATGTACAACTGAAGATTTCTGCAACCGATGTAATTCACTCTTTTTGGGTTCCCCAATTTCGTTTGAAGCAAGATGCAATTCCCGGTATACCTACTGAATTAAGATTTGTAGCTACCAAACCAGGTACATATCCGATCGTTTGTACGGAATTGTGCGGCGGCTACCACGGTTCAATGAGGGCGCAAGTTGTCGTTCACAACTCTCAGAAAGAGTTTGACAACTGGTTGGAAGAAAACCTCGTTGCTCAAAAGCAAGAATTGCAAGAAGCTGTTGCAGTGAAGCCTGCAAATTTATCAACATCCGAGTTTCTCGCTCCCTATGTTCGAGACATGGGAATCCAAGGCGAAACTCTCAAGTCATTGGTTGGTAGTTAGTCGTTAGTAGTTAGTGGTTAATAGTTAGTAACTAATTTAACTAATAACTAACAACTAACAATTAACACTTAACAGAGGAAAAAATATGACCCAAGTAGGACTTCCACCAAACACTCCACCAGAAAAAAGTCAAGGCGAAATTCAAGTCGCGACACATCTCCACCCCTCACATCCTCAAGCGTGGAAATGGTATGACTACTTCACGTTTAATACCGATCATAAGGTGATTGGTATCCAGTATTTGGTTACAGCATTTTTGTTTTATCTCATTGGCGGACTGATGGCTGTTGCCATGCGTGCCGAACTGGCAACCCCAGATGCAGATTTGCTAGACCCCAACCTATATAATGCTTTCATGACCAATCACGGGACGATCATGATCTTCTTATGGATCGTACCTAGTGCAATTGGTGGATTTGGGAACTATTTAGTACCATTGATGGTTGGTGCTAGAGATATGGCTTTCCCGAAACTGAACGCGATCGCCTTTTGGTTAAACCCACCCGCAGGATTGTTAATACTTGCTAGTTTCTTTTTTGGCGGTTCGCAATCTGGTTGGACAGCTTACCCTCCTCTAAGCTTGGTGACTGCTAACGCCGCCCAAACTTTGTGGATACTTGCCATTGTGTTGGTAGGAACTTCTTCGATTTTGGGATCGCTGAACTTTGTCATCACTATTTGGAAGATGAAAATTCCCAGCATGAAATGGGATCAACTCCCTCTATTCTGTTGGGCAATTATGGCAACTTCAGTACTGGCACTTGTATCTACTCCAGTCTTAGCAGCAGGGTTAATATTGCTGTTGTTCGATCTCAATTTTGGGACATCCTTTTTTAAACCAGATGCAGGTGGTAATGTAATTATTTACCAACACTTGTTTTGGTTCTACTCCCACCCGGCAGTTTATCTGATGATTCTGCCAATCTTTGGTATTATGTCTGAAGTCATCCCGGTTCACGCCCGCAAATCTATTTTTGGATATAAAGCGATCGCTTATTCAAGTTTGGCAATTTGCGTTGTGGGATTGTTTGTCTGGGTACATCATATGTTCACCAGTGGTACGCCCGGTTGGATGCGGATGTTCTTCACGATTTCGACCCTAATTGTTGCCGTTCCTACTGGTGTCAAGATTTTTGGCTGGGTTGCTACCCTTTGGGGAGGTAAAATTCGCTTCACATCAGCCATGCTTTTCGCCCTTGGCTTACTATCCATGTTTGTCATGGGTGGATTGAGCGGTGTGACCATGGGAACTGCTCCCTTTGACGTTCACGTTCACGATACATACTACGTCGTAGCGCACTTCCACTACGTCTTATTTGGTGGTTCTGTATTTGGTATTTATGCCGGCATCTATCACTGGTTCCCCAAAATGACGGGACGGATGCTCAATGAACCTTTAGGTCGCATTCACTTCATCCTCACTTTGATTGGCACTAACTTGACCTTCCTACCCATGCACGAATTGGGTTTGCAAGGAATGCCCCGAAGAGTTGCGATGTACGATCCGCAATTTATCTCGCTCAATCAGATTTGTACTTACGGTGCCTACATCTTAGGGCTATCAGTAATTCCATTTACTATCAATATCATTTGGAGTTGGATTGCCGGAAGAAAAGCCGAAGACAATCCTTGGAATGCACTCACCTTAGAATGGACAACAAGTTCACCACCCATAGTTGAAAACTGGGAAGTTCTACCCGTTCTTACACACGGTCCCTACGACTACGGTTTGGATAGCCATAATGCTGCTCCACAAACTAGTGAAAAGGCTGTTCCTGCACAGTAGTTCTTCGGTCCCAGGCTCAGTCTGGAAATACCTCGTTCCCAGGCTAAGCCTGGGAATACCAACCTTGAGGCTCCGCCTCCAATATTGAACTAAAGATTTATGATGGACGCAGCAAAAAATATTAACAACCCCGTTGCTCTAGAAACAACGAGCGATCGTCACGAAGAACATCCAGATTTACGAGTCTTAGGACTCTCAGCATTCCTTGTTTCTGAATCCTTAATGTTTGCCGGCTTTTTTGCCACGTATCTCTTGTTTCGAGGTGGTGCTGATGTTTGGCCTCCACAGGGAACAGAAGTAGAATTGTTGTTACCTACAATCAATACCATCATTCTGGTATCAAGTAGCTTTGTCATTCACCTAGGTGATGCTGCCATTAAGAAAAATGATGTCCAAGGAATGCAAAAGTGGTACAAAATCACTGCTATCATGGGCGCAATTTTCTTACTCGGTCAAATCGTTGAGTACTTAACCTTAGGATACGGTCTAACTACCAATATCTTTTCTAACTGTTTTTACTTAATGACTGGTTTCCACGGGTTACACGTTTTTGTGGGACTGTTATTGATTTTAGGCGTGTTATGGCGTTCCCGGCGTCCCGGTCACTATTCTGCTACCAAACACGTTGGGATTGAAATGGCAGAAATTTACTGGCACTTTGTGGACATCATTTGGATTGTTCTTTTCACCCTACTCTATATTCTGACACAGTTTTGAAATGGCTAATGGCTAATGGTGAGACCAGCCCTGCAGGCGGGTTTCCCGCCGTAGGGGACTGGCGAACCCGGAGGGCTAATGGCTAATGGCTAATGGCTAATAGTCCTAACCTGTAAATAGGTTTCTAACTAACGTATAGCCTTTGCAGATCTTGTAGCATGTGTTTTGCGTATAGCGTAACAAAGGTATAGAGCGTATAGTCATGAACAATTAGCTAATAGCTAATAGCCATTAGCCATTAGCTATTAGCTATTACCCAGTAAAAATTTTATGCAAAGTGAAGCAGATAAATTTTCGTGGTTCCAAATTCCAGAAGACATCAAAAAGTTATTGATACTTGCAGCAGAAAACTGGGAAAATACTTTGGAATCCGATAAGTATATGAATCAAGCCTTAGCTAAAACAGGAGAATATACAGAGATTTTAGTAGCTGCCTACAGATATTTTTTTTACAAAAATAATTACATAATGGCACTGCAAACAGCAACTAAAGTTATAGATAGAATTAAAGAAGCAGAACAATTTCCCGAACAATGGGAGCAACTTAAACCAATATTAGCTACTCGGAAAGATGATTGTAGAATCAGATTATACCTCAATGCATATGCTGCTTCAGGTTTAGTGTTAGCAAAGCTAGGAGAAATAGAGCAAGCTAAAGAGATTAGTGCTAGAGTAAAAGAAATAGATGATAAAAATGAGTTTGGGGCTGGCATTTTATATGATATCTTGACACGTCCCAAAGAAGAAGACGAATAAAAAAGTGATTTTTGGGTCTTAGGTAATTAATCCAAAATCCAAAATCGAAATCGAAAATGACTTAATTTATTCATAAAAGTTATGAAAGGTAGGGATTGGTTTGTCACTGATGACGGACAGTATCAAGCCTGTCAATCAGTTAGACCCTGGGATTTATTAAGAGAGAATTATCGTCTCTATCGGTTTCTAACTGAAGTAGAAGATGTTCTTAGTAGTATTGAAGATGAGACTAGCCAACTTCCAGAAATTCGGATGTTGGTAAGGCGTTTAATTGTGAACTCTTACTGGGTACAAAGTCGATATTTAGAACCTTGTACCAAAACAGGAACCTCTATTTTACTCCTGTATGATGAATTAGGTTTTCCATTTACCGTGCAAACTGTGACATTTGCACCAGGTACTGTGTCAACAATTCACAATCATGGAACTTGGGGTGTAGTCGCAGTCTTAAAAGGCGAAGAGAGAAATACTTTTTGGCAGCGAATCCCTCATTCAGATTCTCAAGACAAAATTGACCGAACTGGAGAACTGACTCTCTTCCCTGGAGATATTATTAGCTTTACTCCTGATGCTATTCACAGCGTAGAAGCAGTTGGCGAGCAACCAACTGTAACTTTTAATATTTATGGAGAAACTCGTATGCGAGAAAGATTTGAGTTCGATCCAGTTAACTTTACTGCTAAAAATTTTTAACTGAATTAGCAGGTTGTTAGTTGTTGTTTATGACCACTAAGAACTAACTACTAACCACTAACCATTGATGGAGATAACTTTATGGCAAGAATCATTTTTTATGAAAAACCAGGCTGTAGAGGTAGTGTTAAGCAAAAAACTTTACTAACTGCTGCAGGTCATCAAGTTGTAGCTTACAATTTATTGACCGAACCTTGGACGGCGGAACGTTTGCGCTCATTTTTTGGCGATCGCCCCGTGTCTGAATGGTTTAATCGCACTGCTCCACGAGTACAATCCGGAGAGATAGTTCCTGACAAGCTCGATGCTGAAAGCGCTTTGCTACTCATGCTTAAAGACCCTATACTCATTCGTCGTCCTTTGATTGAAGTTGGCGATCGTCGTGAGGTCGGTTTTGATGTGGAACTCCTAGATGGATGGATTGGTTTAAAGCCTGTAGATGAGTCTTTGAAAGAAGTGAGTGAGACTCTCATGCAACAAGACTTGCAAAATTGTGCTCACGGACACGGACACGGACACAGCGAGCACAAACACGAACACGGTTCTGGCTCTTGCAAGCACTAGTGGATAAGTTGTGAGGTATTTAATTTTCTCATGTTGGCTGAAGGGGGATAGTAGGAGAAGATTTGGCTGACCGCTCTCTCGTTTCTGATGGTTCGTCATATAAATTCTCATAAGCAATCCCTTTGCCAGCCCTACAGACTGGAAGTCTGTGGCTACATAAAACAAGCCCACCTGCGTGGGCTAAAACCTAAAGCCCACGCAGGTGGGCTTTGTTTGTGCCGAGGCAGCGCGTTGCCCAGAGCAGCGCCGTGCGGAGAGAAGTTGCGGCTTGGGGGTTTCCCCCAATAGCAAACTTCGGAGGGTTCCCCCCGTTGAGGCGACTGCGGGGGGTTCCCCCCGTTGTAGCGCCTGCCGTCCACATTTCTAATGTGAGGGCGTTTTGGCAAAGGTATTGATTTTTAGTCAAAGTATTGCTGGTGGCGTAGGCTTGGGTTGGATGTTCTATATTTTTCTAGATACTAAATAATTTCTCGTATAAATTTTCATTTTTTTCTTTATACTTTCTTAAGATTTGTACAACCACCAAAGCCAAAAATTATCGAGTATACTTGTGGCACCCAAGTACCCTTATTCAGTAATTATACCCAACTAAAAGTTAAACAACTCAGTTAACTTTTAGATCGGGTATAAAATGCTCAAGGTTTTATAGCAATCCTATTTGATTTATGAAATACACATAGGGGAGCCATCCTCGTATGCGGGTTACTCGCGCACGGTGGTGTGGCATAGAGCACGTTACCTTGCCTAAAGTACTTAGAATTTTTACGAATGATTTAGGATTGCTATATAAAAGTCAAATATGGTTAGTAAATTCAGCCAATTTTCCTAGCGTATTAGACATTACGGGCTTTGAATGAGCATTGTTATCACAATACTTACTGAAGCGTTACAAGTACACAATTATTCAAATCAAGAAGTAACAATGTCACAAGAAACAGTCGTTCAATTTTTTGATGCTGCATTTCAGGATCAAATCATACAGGGACAATTGAATTATGCTTTTGCTGCGATCGCACCAGAAGCCCTGATCCAAATTGCTGGCGAGAATGGTTATAGTTTTACAGCTGGAGAATTACAAGCGGTTTTAGAACAACAGGCGGAATTGTCTGATGAACAGTTAAATTCCGTGGCTGGAGGTAGAGCGGCATATTTTGTCCGTGAAGGCGGTCCTATCTTTGCACAAAAGCAGTCCTACGATTCTCCGATGCGCGATGAATTAGGTGACGAAGAGGTTGATTTTGCCACGAATTCCAATACCTCTGCTGTGGAAGCCTTTCGCTCACTTACAGATTGATCGGTAACCATACTCTTGAGCTTGGTTGATGGGGAGATTTGATAAATGCTGAGATCTTCCCAATCCATCAAGCTGAGTGAAGCCTATAAGATTTTTCTGAAAGACATAAAATCATACCAATTTGAACAAAGAATGCGATAGATAGTTGGACTAAAGCAAGCCCAGAAAAGGCTTTCTCAATTTAAAATCTCAAATCCAAAATGGTATCAGCGTTTAACTCATAACAATCAGTACTATTTATTAAGTTTTTCTTGGAAGAATTTATGACATCTGGCGAGAAAAGAAAAGTTCAATTTGTCATTAAAAGTTCTAAGTTTTGCAATCTTCGCTGTCGTTACTGCTATGAATACGCGGAGTTAGGCAATCGTGAAGCGATCGCACCAGAGCAGTTAGATCGGATGTATGCTCATATTGCCAGTTATTACAGTCGCCTCGATCGCCCGGTAGAGATCCAGTTTATTTGGCATGGTGGTGAACCTCTTTTACAACATCCAGACTATTACTGGCGAACTTTTGACCGTCAGCAACAAATTTTTGGAGAACTGGCTGATTCCGTTACAAATACTGTTCAGACTAATTTGACTGTACTGAACAAACACCAGATTCATTTGTTGCGGGAAGGATTTGATGGTGTAGGAGTTTCTATAGATTTATTTGGGGGTCTGCGGGTTAATCAAACAAACGTAGATTCTTTAGACAGAGTTTTAGCAAATATGGATTGTTTGCGCTCTGAAAAAGTGCGTTTTGGATGTATCACGGTTTTAACTCAGTTGAATTTACCTTATTTGGAAGAAATTTATAAATTTTATAACAAAATAAAAATACCATTTCGAGTTTTACCACTCTTTAATGGAGCATTTGATGGACAACATCAAGGATATGAAATCAGCCCTAATGAGGTTTTAATCGCTTATTGTACCTTGTTCGATCTGTGGTTGGAAAGTAAAAAACCAGTCATTGTTAGACCAATTATTGATTATATTAAACAGGTAATTCAATACTATACTCCTAATACAAAACCAAATTTCTATAATAAAAGAGAATGGGAATCTATTTATTTGGTCAATATCAATGGTGACATCTATAGTTATGCAGATGCTTATAACATTGACTTTTGTCATGGCAATGTGTTTGCAACGCCTATGGAAAATATCATTCTTAGCTCAGGACATCAAAAAGCTATAGCAGCAGCAGAAAAACGCATGGCGTCTGCATGTCATTCATGTAAATATTTTGGCAGTTGTAGTGGTTATCCCGTTGCAGAAGAAAGTGTAATTCACAATCAAATGGATGAAGTAGGTCACGCCCACTGCACGAAAGAAAAAGGAATTTTGCAGTATATCGAGAAACGTTTAAAAGAAACTGGAATCATTAATCCAATAACACGCCAAGTCAATATCAATCAAGATTATATTTCTAAACATATCTTGGGTTTGGATATTTCCGTATGATTTTGTGGCAATGGAAATCGACTAGCTTATTAATTGATTTGAGAGGAGACTATGTTAGCCCAAAGTAAATTGATATGCGTACAAGAAGGAACCAAGGTTGTTTTGGATACTAATGTAGTTAGCCAAAGCCCCAGAATCTGGCTGAGTTCGGGGACGACACGGGAAATTCAACCCTTACCAGAACATATCAAATATCGCCCTGATTCGTTCGTACCCAAAGAACCATGGAAAGAACCGAACCCAACAGAATATCACCGTCTTGGTATTAATGAACCGCTCTCCCACCTTAGTTCTTGGGATCTGGGATCGTATATTGGTGTTTGTCGCTTTCCAGATGAGATTTTAGCACCATTGGAAGTCATACTTGAAGAGTTAAACACGAGAACTAAAACACTTCAATACTATCCACCTGCTAATACGCACCCAGAATATCAGAGTGCAATGACCAAAATCATCAATTATTTATCCTATTATTGTCTGTCGCATGAGCCACCAAAACTACTGGGTCTGCAAGTGACATTACCCGGATTGCGAACACTCACAATGGAGAACGCCGATTATTTTGTAGGAATGCACCTTGATAGTTGGGATCGAGCACCACTCAGACGCAGGCATAAATCCAGAAATCGGATCTGTATTAACTTGGGACGAGAAGAGCGCTTCTTTTTATTTATTAACCTCCCACTTATGCAGATGTTCGAGGCTCTAGGCTTTTCTGACGACGAAGTTTATAAGCATTATCGAGGGACAACCGTAGGCGATGAGTTTATGAAAAAATACCCCGATTATCCGGTCGTTAAATTGAAAGTAGCACCGAGAGAAGCGTATATTGCTCCGACAGATAACTTAATCCATGATGCTTCTTCTGTAGGTAAGCAATATCCTGACATTACGTTGTCTTTTATTGGGTATTTTGGCATTCCATTTGGTCAAAATCAAGAGCATTAATTTACAAAACAACACAGCTTTCCTGTAGAGAATTGCAAGCAATGTCTGAAATAGAATTCGATTTTCAAAAACTGATTCACCCCCTCGACACGGATATCTTTTTGAAAAACTATTGGGAGCAGCGATCGCTCTTTCTTGTTCGAGGAAAAGCAGATTATTATGCCAATCTTTTTTCAACAGAGTACATAGACGATCTCATTCGCTTTACCGACCTCAAATTTTCTGACTGTAGAGTGTTTAAGACTAAAGAAGGAGTATCCGTTGAACCCTATACAAAGATAGGACCAGATTATGCAAATTCCTATTCAGCAAATCAACTTTACGATGCTTATCACCAAGGGAACACATTCTGTATTCAGAAAATTCAAGATCGCTGTAAGCCAGTTGCTACTTTTTGTCGGAATTTAGAACAATTTCTCAATCATCCTGTAAATATTAACCTATACTTAACACCTAAAGGTGCTCAAGGATTTCCACCGCACTATGATACACACGACGTTTTTGTACTTCAGATTGCGGGATCGAAACACTGGCAAATTTATGAATATTTATCGGATTTGCCCCTCGTTACCAGAGGTTATGCAGTCGATCCGAAAAACTTAGACACGCCAACCCATAATGTTTGTTTGCAGGCGGGTGACTTATTGTATATTCCCCGTGGTTGTGTTCATGAGGCAATGACCTCAGACAGCTCCTCATTACATCTGACAGTGGGAATTTGTGTCTTTGAGTGGGCAACTCTCATTCAGGAAGCGATTTTATCTATCGCCGAACAGAACGTTCATTTCCGCAAAGCACTACCAGTAGGCTTTATCCATCGGAGCGAAGCTATGGCATCGATGAAAAATCAATTAGCAGAACTTTTGCAAGTCCTTGCTGATAAGGTCAACCACGAAGACGCTATAGAACGGTTAACCAAACGTTTCATTGGAGGGATGTCTCCACTCCCTGATGGACATTTTATCAGTTTGGATGCAGTTAATGAAATCGATCCCAATACTACTGTTGCTAAGCGAAAGGGAATGATTTGTCATATCACCAGAAAAACGGATTCAGTAACCATTCAATTCCCAGGAGGAACCGTTGAGGGGCCGCAGTCCATTGAGCCAGCGCTTCGCTTTATCACCAACTCAGAACAATTTCTCGTCAAAGACCTTCCAGGTATCCTCAGCAGTCATAGCAAAGTAGTTCTGGTGCGACGTTTGGTTAAAGAAGGACTGTTAATGATTCAACGCTAATCCCAAGCACCAAAAGTCTGAATGTAACAAACAATGTCTAACCCAGATTTTGATTTTGAGAAATTAATTCAACCTATCGATTCACAAACCTTTTTAACCAATTATTGGGAGCAAAAACCACTTGTTTTGATGAGAGAAGATGCAAATTACTATGTTAGCCTTCTCTCAATGAAAGAGATTGACAATATCATATGTTTCGCTAATTTGAGATCGGGCGATATTGAGACTGATTCTTTAAATCGCTCTAGTGATTTTAAATATTCTGATTCCCATACAGTTCCTAGTATTAATCACCTTTACCAAGCTTATTCTCAAGGTCATACTTTACTTATACACGAGCTTCAGTACCACTGGAAAGCAATTGCTGCTTTCTGCTGTCGTCTGGAACAATTTCTCAATCATCCTGTAAATGCAAACCTGTATTTAACACCTAAGAATTCACAAGCCTATCCAGCGCACTTTGATTTAAACGACGTTTTCATTCTTCAATTAGAAGGTGCTAAACTCTGGCGCATTTACGATTCCTTTTTAGATTTACCCACTGCTGCTCACATCCAAGCAATACCAAAAAAAATACTAGACGCATCGCCACGGGAAGTTTATCTCCAAGCTGGTGATTTATTGTATCTCCCTCGTGGTTTTGTTCATGAAGTGCTTGCTTTAGAAAGTTCCTCGTTGCACCTTACAATTGCTATAGATGTCTTTAAATGGAGTCACCTCATAACTGAAATGCTTGCATCTGCCACGGAGCAAAATGTCCGCTTTCGTAAAGCACTACCAGTCGGCTTCCTTCATCGGAGCGAAGCAATGGAGTTGATGAAAACTCAATTAGCAGAACTCTTGCAAGTTTTGGCTGCTAATGTCGATCGCGAAGATGCTGTGGAACAGCTGACCAAACGTTTCATTAAAGAAAAATTTCCATTGGCGATGTGAATTCTCTAGCAATCCTATTTGAGATCTCAACAAGAGAGATAAGAGAGACAAGGGAGACAAGGAGGACAAGGAGGACAAGGAGGACAAGGAAGAGGTGTTTGTAAATCATGTAGGACTGCTATATCAGTTATTGAGGTCAATCTATCCAGAATTCTTGCCTTCACGGCTACTCACAGATTGGGATTTTTCGTGAGTTTGCTCAACCGCGTAATACTAGAGCAAATACTTCCCACTTCCTTACGGCTCGTCTACAGAAGGTGCTGATACTGCAATTATTCTTCAGTCATTTCCTCTTCATCTTCCTCCTTAATCTCTTCCCAATCACCCCGTGCCAAGCCACGCTTGTGTTGCACCAGAATAAATTCGCCTTACCTATTCCTCAAATATTCCCCCGTCCCACTTAAAAATCTAGGTTATGACCAACAATGTAACAAAAAACACTTGTAGAGAAGTCTCTTTACCATTAAGTTTTGAAAATGATTATATATTGGTAGGAAATTGGGACTTTTTTAGTTGAAATCTTTATTTGACTTTCTAGAGTTCTTACTGTCCAGTGGACTGTTAGCCGCAAGAGTACTGCGCCCCAGCGCGAAGCTTGGGTGTAGGGAATTGCAGTTGAGCGAGTGCTTTTTCTAGAAGATATAATGGTTCGCGAATACTCTTCGTAAAATGAAAAGAATGAACAGTAAAAATCAACCCTACCAGTAGCTTTTATGACCCAAACACTACCACTACAAAAGCTATTTACCTTCAATGAATTTATTGAATGGTATCCAGAAAACTCACCCCGGCGCTACGAGCTACACAACGGAGTCATAATTGAGATGCCCCCACCAACTGGCGACCATGAAGATGTTGTAGGTTTTTTGATTGAACAAATCGTAACTGAATTTAAGCAGTGTAAGCTACCCTATACCATCCCAAAATCCGCTTTAGTTAAAACGCCTCATGGTGAATCAGCCTACATACCCGATGTATTGGTACTTAATCGGGACAATTTAAAAAATGAACCATTGTGGAAAAAAGAATCGACTGTTATCTACCCTGAATCTGTACCGTTGATAGTTGAAGTAGTTTCAACAAACTGGCGTGATGATTATCATAATAAATTCGGGAATTATGAAGAGATGGGAATACCCGAATATTGGATTGTAGATTACGCTGCATTGGGCGGGCGTAAGTTTATTGGCAATCCCAAACAACCTACAATTACTGTTTGCGAATTGATTGACGGTGAATATCAAATGGCCCCGTTTAGGGGCGATGATTTGATTGCGTCACCTACTTTTCCACAGTTGAATTTAACCGCACAACAGGTATTTAGCTCTGTGATTTAATGAAAAATCCCCTATCGCTTTCTCCAGTGGTAGGGTATAGTTATGTTTTTGTAAAATTATACTTTGGCACTATTGTACTTTTAGACAAAACTAAAAGTTAACCTAATTTACGACGGTTGTTTTCTACAATCTGCACTACCGCGAGTCCTTCAGAGATGGGTATGGTAGCGTCAAACTTTGGTGGGACAACTATTTTTCCAATTTTATTAATATAACCCCACTTGCTACCTATTGGGGCTGTCGCCCCGGACGCGGGGCGTAGCGACTCTCCGTGTCTGGTGTGTTAACTGAACCGTATTGAGTTATAGTCCATTTCCAATTAAAATAAAAGATGCCCAATAATAGGGGTGTTTAAATTGACTGTTACTTCCTGTTAATAATTCTAATTGTGCGTTGCGTAAAGCTTCGGCTTTGCTCAATTTCCCAGCTTTTAATGTTGTATAAAATGCATTCATTAAGGCTTGCGTACCACCATCAGAAACAGACCACAATGAAGCAATAGAGGCTTTGGCACCTGTTAATTGAATTTGATATCCCAAACCTAGAATTTCCTGACCGTTACCTAATTGTTTGCCCAAACCAGTTTGACAGGCACTTAAAACGACTAAATCAACATTAGGTAAAGACCAATTTTCTATATCTTTAAGGGTGACACGTGTACCATCCCCAAACAAAATAAATGAATCTTCAGGATTACCGCTCACTAGCATGCCATGCGTTGCTAAATGCACGATTTTGTAATCATTCATCTGTGGGATGGCAACTTGGGTGTTAAATTCTTTATCTAAAAGAATCTTTGTGTTTTGAATTGTCTTAGCTAAATTTTCAACTTCAGCTTTGGCAAATTGCAACCCGCTCAATGTTTCTTTTCTTTCCCCTACAGCTACTTGATAATCACCCTTGGTAAAAGCAGCGGCTAAAGTGGTTAAAGATGCTGGAGGTTTATTGTTTAATTTAGTTAAACTTGCAGCCGTAATATTGTTGACAATAAAACGCTCAACCAACCAATTTTTTCCGTCGTATAATGCTGCTAAAGGTATATATCTCAGTTTGCTATCCGGAGCATAGATAATTGCTTTTGCATCAGCTTGTTTGATGTCATTTTCAATAGGTTTAATGAGCCAATTATATAATTGTGTGGCAGAATTTTTGCTATCTTTATAAGGAGCTACTAGGGCTTGGCGAAATTCAGTAATAACCTGATTTAATTCAGATGCTTTGACTGGTACCGGACGGTGAATTGGGGGTGAATCCGCAGTTACTAAAACTAACTCTAATCTATCTTCTAAAACTAAGGGATATAATAAGACTGTTTTTTGATTTAACTGGCGTAAATTATCTCGCAGTGAGTTAAGTTGACGCAAACTGAGATTTTCCTGTCCGGAGTTAGTCGATAATTGTTGCACTAATGCTACTACAGACGGATTTTTGGTGAATTTATTAAATTCAGCCGTAATTGCCTGTTCGAGTTTGACTAATTCAGCGATGCGTTTTTCTTGAGCAGATGTCCGCGAAGTTTGGGGAATTTTTCTGAGATTGGTGAGTTCTTGTCCCAGTGCGATCGCTTTGTCTTGAATGACACTATATTTTTGTGTAATATCTTGTTCTTGGGGCTTGAGTGGTAAATTTTGGGATACTGGAGTTTCTATATTTGTTCCTCTTTGTCCGCTATTAGCAACTGCTGTTTTCTTAGGTGTTATGCGCTCAATTCCGATAAAATCACTCACTTCTTGGATTTTGAGTAAATCCAGAACTTGTTGCGCTTCTGCGGAACGATTTTGTTTAAGCAATAAATCGGCGAGGCGGCGGTATCTTTCTGCTACCGTTTCTGTATAAGATTGTTGAATAGCAGTTGGCATAACGCGCAAGTTTTGCCGAATTTCCTCAGTTAAATTAACTGATTTTTTGTAAAATGCAATTGCTAGCTGTGGTTGATTTTGTCCGGATAAAGTATCTCCTAAAAATTTCATTGTTGTGGCTTCACTGGCTCGATCGCTCACTTCGCGGTGTATAGCTAAAGCTTGCTGATACAATTCTTCCGCTTTGGCGTATTGATTTTGCTGTTGGTAAATTTGTCCTAGATGGCTCATTGTCACACCTTCCCCGGTGCGATCGCCCACTTCTCGATAAATAGCTAAGGCTTGCTGGTTTAATTCAATTGCTTGCTGATATTTGCTTAAATTGCTATGAACACGCGCAATATTATTAAGAGTGGCAGCAACCCCTAGTTTGTAATTATTTTCCTTGTAGATATTTAAAGCTTGTTGATATATCTTTAAAGCTTGGTCGTATTTACCTAAGTTTGCATATATTTGTCCAATATTATTAAGATTGATTGCTCTCCCTTGGAATTGAAAAGAGTCTTTACCAAAAGCATCACCAACAATAGCACGACTGACAAATTGTTGAGATGCTTGGGAGTTTTGACCGAGATAATCGTAAAGTAATTTAATATCTTGTTTGTTAACTTCTTCAGAATTAGTACTACTCAGTCTGTTATAAATATTTGCAGATTGCTCTGCGAGTTCTAAAGACTTCTGAGACTGACCCAAGCTAAAATAAGCCCCCGCGAGATTATTCATAGTTGCTGCTTGCGTACCTAAATAATTTGAGCAGCATTCTTGCAAACTGTTTAAAGCTTGTTGGTAAGAATTTACAGCTTGAGCATAGTTTCCTAAGTTAACATAAACTACACCAATATTATTTAGAGTTTGAATGCTGCCAATCTTATCATCACTGGTTTTTTGGAGAGCTAAACTTTGTTGATAAAAATCTAAAGCTTTGGCATACTGTCCCGTGCGAAAATAAACGCTACCCAGATCGCCAAGCATAATTGTTTCGCTTGTAGCATAGCTAGTATCTTTTGGGTTAGCGGCTTTTAGTTCTCGAAGAATCGCTAAACCATTTTGATACGCTTCTATAGCTTGAGGATACCGTCCCAAATTGACGTACACTTCACCTAGATAGGAAACAGGTATCCATTCATTTTGGCGATCGCGTGTTTTTCTGCGAATATCTAAAGAGGATTGAAAATATTCCAACGCTTGAGGATATTTACCTTGACGGAGATATACATATCCAATGTTCGTAAGGGAGTTAGCTTCCCCGGCTTTCGCACCGTATTTTTGGAAAATAGTTAAAGCCTGTTGAGATTGCGTTAACGCTGTTTGTAATTCATTCAAACCAACCAAATCCTTATAAATTAGACCTCCAGCGTTATTATTTAACATAACAGCTTCCGCGATCTGTTCTTCAGGTGTTGGAGTCGGTGCTTGTGCTAGAGATGGGGAAGCTAAAGCTAGGATCAGTGTTAAGGAAATAATAGGAAGTTGCATATATGTATTAATAGTGACAAGATTTTTTCTATGATAGTCGTAGTTCTAAGGAACCGCCAGGTTTGTGTTACTGCTAGATCTCAATACCTTTGCCAATTTCTCAAAAGCCCTACAGACTGGAAGTCTGTGGCTACATAAACCAAGCCCACCTGCGTGGGCTTTGGGTTTTAGCCCACGCAGGTGGGCTTTGTTTGTATAGCCTCACATTTCTAATGTGAGGGCGTTTTGGCAAAGGTATTGAGATCTTCAACTTCGTTCCCTTGTCTCCCTTGTCTCCCTTGTCCGGATCTCAAAAAGGATTGCTACATCTGCCGTGCCATTAAATTTGCAAATAATCCTTCTTGATTGACTAATTCCTCAAATTTACCTTGTTGAACAACTCGCCCAGCTTCAATGACATAAATTCGGTCGGCGTTCTGGATAGTGCTGAGGCGATGGGCAATAACGATGCGTGTTACTCCCAAATTGTCTAAGCTGGTACTAACGATAGCTTGGGTGCGATTATCTAAGGCACTGGTCGCTTCATCAAAAATAAGAATTTTAGGTTTTAATACTAAAGCACGGGCAATTAATAGTCGCTGTCTTTGTCCGCCAGACAGGTTTGTCCCTCCTTCGGAAATAACCGTGTGCATTTCCATTGGCATTGACTGAATATCTTCAGCAAAACCAGCCATGCGTGCTGCTTCCCAAGCTTCTTCCATTGTCACCAATGCGCCACTAGAAATATTTTCAAAAATCGAGGCGCTATTAATCCGCCCGTTTTGCAGCACTACACCAATTTGCCGCCGTACTGCAGATATATCTAGCCCTGATAAATCCTGCCCATCGTAGTAAATCGTCCCATCTTTGGGCGTTTCAAATCCCAACAACAGCCTGATAAGTGTGGATTTACCACTACCAGAAGGTCCTACTAAAGCAATAAATTCTCCTGGTTGTGCCTGAATGGTGACATCAGCTAAATTCAAGGGACCGTCTTCTCGGTAACGGAACGTTACGCGATCGACTTTAACTTTACCCGTTAATCGTCCCGGATCGCTTTTGCTAAGGTCAATTTCCGATTGAGCTTGAAAGATGGGCTTTGCCCGTTCCCAGAAAATGCTGATATCCAAAATGCTGACTATAGTATTACTTAATTGCGTTGTTCCAACAATAAATATGGCAAAGGCTGAGTTAAATGCTAAAAATTTACCTGTAGATAATCCTGCATCCCCTGCAGACGGGGCTTGAGTTATAAACGTGACCGCCAACCAAAAGATAATTATTGAACTGACAGTTGGCATAATGGTATTAAATATAGCTAAGATATCTTCAATGAATTCTGTACTCAATTTGAGTTTTAGCTGTTGACTGTACTTTTTTGCCCAATAAGCAAAGGCGCGGTCTTCTGCACTGGTGACACGGAGTTTAGACACGCCAGCAACCATCTGTACTGTAAAGCCAAAAATATCTCCCTCGATTTCTTCTAAAGGACGCAACTTTTGACGGTTCAGTACGCCGGAGACGGTGGTAAAGACGATTGTCACCAGTGCTACTCCTACTACCACTAAAGCCAATTGAGAACTGTAAACAAACAACAATCCCAAATTGAGTAAGGAAAAGACACTTGTAAAAATTGTGCGTAGTACTGTGTCACTGAGTTTCTGACGAATCTGAGTGATAACGGAAACACGAGATTGTAAATCCCCAATAGAATATTCACGAAAGAAAGATACTCGCAAATTTAATAATCTATCCCAGAGGGCTGCTTGGGAGTCTATACTGGCTTTAGTATCCAGTCTTAGGGTGGAAAAACCTTGAGCAATTTGAAAAATTATTGTGCCGATACTGGCGGCAAAAAGACCCAAGGCGATTTGTACTAATAAACCTCGGTCTGCGTCGGGAATAGCAGAATCAATGAGAACGGCAGTTGCTAAGGGAGTTAACATCCCCAGTAATGTGGCGATTGTACCTGTCAGGAGAATGACGAGCACTTCTTTGATTTGTCCTTGGAAAGCAAATACTAACAGATCGATAGCAGTGAGATGTTTGTCGGGTAGGGGACGATAAAACACATAGGCAAAGGGAGCTAGTGTTTGGGCAGTATCGTTATTTACAGGAATGCGAGTATGATTTGGGTCAAAAATTTCGTATTTTCTTGCACCCACCGGTAGCACTGCTACAGGACGGTTATCTTGCTGTGTATATGCCAAGAGGGGTCCAGTATCTTTTTGCCACCATTTATCGTTCAGTAAAACCCGCCTGATACGAATGCGCGATGCACGAGCGATCGCTTCTAGGGGTTCTTTAATCCGATTCATATCTTCGGAACGTGCAGGGGGCAAAATCTTTATTCCTAATGCTTTGCCTACCGCACCTGTAGCAATTAAAAGAGGTGTCTCTGATTGCAAAAATTCCGCTTGTTTTGGCTTGAGGACTGCTGCCAAATTACCTAAAGCACCAACTTTTGCTTGATGATTAAGTTGTTCTCGTGCTTGGAATTGCTGCCATTTTGCGGTTAACTCCTCCTGTTCTATTTGCATTAAAATTTGGCAGAAATCGCTATGGAGTTCGTTGAGAGCCACTTGGATAGTGTCCCAACTATTCAGTTTTTCAGGATAGGAAAACACGGGGGAAATCACGGCGCGATCGCCTGCACAACTACAGATATGTTTCCTCCAAATCTGCACTAACTCGAGAAACTTTTCTGGCTCGCATTTCTCCTCACTCTCTACAGTCAGTTGCCATAATAAACTATCTTCCATAGATACCGCTAAAATCTTATGCGTCTTAGCAGCTATCCCAAACAATGCTTCCCCCGCACGGACAGTAAACAGATAGCGGCGGACCCCCTCAAATCCTTGGTGAATGGGAATGGCAAACAGAGCGATCGCACCTGATTCAACCTGCCAAAATGTTTGAGTATTGTCGAATACTAAGGACTGATTACCTGTCAATAGTAATTTGGAATCATTCATCTTAATTTATAGTGGTTTTTAATTAATATTTCATTCATTTGTAGCAAATGTTTGGCGTTACTCAATCCATATATGAATCCTGGTTATCTCGATCTAAGCCCTCAACCTAGAAGAATTTACTGCTCCCTTCTCCTTTAAGGAGAAGCGAATCCCGACTGCATACTATTCAATTGAGTTGCCACTTCTGATGGTATATTGGTAAAGCGAATATAAAAACTATTAGATTCTGCTGCTTTGTCCAAGACTTTAGCATAAGTATCTTCGCTCACCGTGCTTTCTTCAGATAAGAAAAAATTTATCTTTAAATTAGTAAATGGTTGTACTTTTAAGGAGTTTTCTATTGAATCAAAATAAATTTGTCCCCCCTTTTCTGATAGTTTTACTAACTTCCCCATCCTGATACTGCTATCTACATCTTTGCCATCTAAGATTGCATATTTTAGGGAAATTGGTGCTAGAAGTTGCAAAAATATCTCTTCTTCTTGCTCCAGGTACAAATTGTATTCACCAGCAATTCCACCTACTTCATGTATCTCTATTGGTTGTTTCACTCCTTTTGCTTGTACTTTTTTAGAACCAATAATTTTGACAATAGAACCAGCCTCATTAACAGTTGAGTCGGAAACAAAAATCTGTCCGCCGACTGTATAAGATTCAATACGATAAGTTAAATTAACTTGACTCCCGATAATTCCATATTTAGTCCGTTTTTCTGAACCAATATTACCAACTACTACCTCTGCTGTATTGATCCCAATCCCCATTTCCAATTTTGGTAAACCCATGTGCTGCATTTTTTGATTCACAGATGACATTGCTAATTGCATCGCTACAGCACAAGCTATGGCTCTCTTAGCATCATCTTCTCTAGCAATGGGAGCGCCAAATAAAACTAAAATGCCATCACCCATAAACTCATCTATAGTCCCTTGATATTGAGTAATGACATCTGCCATATATCCCAAATAAAGGTTAATAATTTTGATAACTTCTTCAGCAGGTAATCTTTCAGAGGTCGCAGTAAAACCTCTTAAATCGGAAGTGAGAATAGTAATTTTTTTGCGTTCTCCACCCAGCTTTAAGCCTTCAGGATTTTCTAACAAATTTGCGACTACTTCATCGGTAAGGTAACGACCAAAAGTTTTGCGAATAGCTCCCGCAGTCCAGGCTATATAAGCTGTCACAGCAATTCCCGCACCTATTAATGCCATTAACGGTGGGACAATAGGAATCCACCACCCAGCAAGAAAAGCGAGATAACTACTACCTATAAGACAGCATACCGCTAGGAAAAGACTCAGAGGGGGAAATAGCGATCGCCTTTTAGAACTACCGCTATATCTTTGTTGCCATATCAATGCTGAGCCAATCAATGACCACAGAGAAATCCACAACCATTCCTGGGGCTTATTCCACGTTTTAATTAAGGGTCGGTTATCTAAAGTCGCACTTAAAATTTGACTGAGCGCATGGCTGTGAATAGCTACTCCAGCCATGCGTTTGGGTGCTGTTAAGACAGTGCTGCTATAAGGTGTATAGAATAGGTCTTTGAGACTTTCGGCTGTGGGACCAATCAATACAATGCGTCCCTTGAGTAAATCCTTTGGAGTGTGATTTTCTAACACATCTATAATGGAGATACGCTGAAAATTCTGCTTGGAATGACGATAATTTATAAGAACCTGATACCCTTGGTCTTCTGCTCTAACATAACCGCCATCATTGCCTTGAAATAACGGATAGATAGTATCTCCTGTTTTCACTAAAAAATTATCTGTTTGTCCGACATAAACATCGCGCTCGTGCAGATAGAGATATGCTAGTTTAAAAGCAAAACTAAATACATTCTCCCCATTTTTATCGGCTAAATACAGCAAACTCCGCCGAACTTTACCATCTCCATCTAAAGGAAAATCATTTGCACCTACCTGTCCCAGTTTTTTGAGCACTGGTGGTGGTGCAACTGCTGAACTATCATCACTCTCAGCAACTTTTTGCACGCCAACTAAATTGGGTGTAGACTCAAAGACTTTCACTAAAGAATCATGACCGGAGCCTACTGGTAAATCTCGATAGAGATCGAGACCTATCGCGCTAGGTTTGTGTTGTTTTATATTTTCTAAAATTTTTGCTAATAAACCATCAGGTATAGGCCAATGACCGCGCTTACCAAGTTTTTGGACATCTGATTCATTAATTTCTACAATGACAATGCGCGAGTCAACAGGCTCCAGAGAACGCAACGAAAACATTCGATCTAATGCAGCTAATTCCAACATCTGCAATAGTCCACTCAAGCGCAGGAGTAATACAACTATGACTGCACTGGGAGTAGCAATTAATATCCCGCGCCATCGCCAAATTTGTATTTTAATTGAACGCCACATACAGCATTTGATTTTGGGAGTGGTTTCTTTCAGGTATAAATTGCTGTTGTATCTTGGTGAAGGAATTGCGAGCGCGAAGCGGCTGCAAAGCAGCATCGCCCTTGGCGCAAGCGAAGCTATCGCGCTGTAGGAGCAGAGGCGCAGAGAAAATGAGAATTTTGAGGTTAAAAGACATGAATTTGCTTCTCTGGTTGTACAAAATTTATAAACTATTTAGTTTTAATAGTGTTGCTAGCTACCAACGGTTGCGAAACTAAGTTTTTTAAGCCGACTGACTCTAAAAATGTTTGCCAATTAGCTAGAATCGTGCGCTCCCTGGGGTTAGCAAGACGTTGCTGCACTATAGTATGTAACGCTTCATACCAAATACCTGTCTTAGCATACATTTGGGAGAGTTGTTTGGGATTTGTTTTGGCTAGCTGCTGTGATAAAGCAGGAGTTGTTGGGATACGTTCTACCCATCCATCAACAGCCATCTCTTTCTCTGATTCTTCGGAATTGCAAGCGATGGCAAAATACCAATGGTATTGTTTGCCAACTTTGAGAGCAGGTGTATTAGATGGGAGAGTAAAGCCAATAATTCCCGGTTTGTTAGGAAGTTTAACAGTTGTTTCGTAGACTATATTGTTGTTATCTAGCAGGGATAAGTGAGCTGTTTGTGCAGTTATTTGCGGTACAAACCAATAAAAAGTCGGACGTTCAGCTAAAGTTAAACCTAACTTACTTGCAGGTATTAAAGGAATTAACTTTTCTTGACTTGCTAAATCGCAGGAATCACCGCGACTTCCCCCACCTGCTGTAGTCTGTGGAGCTTTGCGGTTTGGTGGTATGAAGTTCTGACTTATTTGCCAGTTATCCCATCTTAAAGTCACTGGTGATTCAGATCTTCCTACTTGAGAAGAACTAGAGATCGTTGCTAATACCAAAGAAACTGGAATTGTTATAAGATTTATAAACTTTTTTTTCCAATTCATATTAAGTACGGTTAATTTTCCACCTTATAAAGGACAAAAAATAGAAAAAAGCTTGCAAGGGACATAGAGAAGGGTTTTCACAGACAGTTACGACACGATCGAAGAAACCCTATGAACCAGATTAACCTATGGTGTCAAAATTGACAGTATAGTTCTTGGCGTGACAGATAATTTTATTACACTTATAATCTAGATTTGATCCTATGAGCGGACAATTGCTAACTCATTTTCCTAATTTTGCGGTTTTTAAGGATCGCGATATTGCTTGGATGATAAATATCGGTAAATATACGGAATACCGTACTGGTGAAATTCTGCTTCGAGAAGGTCAAGAAATTATTGACACAGTGGAAATTCTATTAGAAGGAGCATTGAGTATTGGTGTTTCTCCTACAGGAAATATAGAAGATGCTGTTGAAATTGAGCGCGTAACAGCTGGCGAAGTTGTAGAATTTCTATCTTTTATAGATAATCGTCCTCCATCTAGCACTTGTACCGCCTTAGAACCCTCACGGGTATTATCGTTACCCAGACATTTATTAATTAAAAAATTGGAGAACGATACAGAATTTGCTGCCCGTTTTTATCAAATGTTATCTATTTTTCTGTCGAAGCAGTTGCGAAAATTAACTGATTTTCTTATTAAAAACAAAGTAGTACCGGGAGAACCGTTACGCAAAGTTTTATTTGTCTTTGCTATCTTGAATGATGCTGATATTGATTGGATGATTGCTCGAGGCGTTAGAATGAAAGTTCATTCTGGGACGGTGCTTATAGAGGAAGGTCAACCGCCAGAAGCCTTATATATATTGTTAGATGGAAAATTAGGTATTTTTGTAACCAGCCAACAGACTGAATCGGGACAAAAAGAAATTGCTACATCAGTCAAGGGTGAAATTTTGGGAGAAATGTCCTTTGTAGAAATGACAACCGCCTCCGCTACAGTCAAAGCAGCAGAATCTGCTGTATTATTGGCACTACCAAAGCACATCCTCATGGAAAAATTAAAACAAGATACAGGATTTACAGCCAGGTTTTATCGAGCGATCGCGGTAGTGTTAGCGGATAGAATTCGCGATCGGTTATTCCGCCGGGGATTTGGCAAACTAGCCTACCAACTAGACCCAGTTTTAACAGAAGATATTGAAGTTGAAGATGAACTTGACTTAGATACCCTAGACAATACCGCCCTAGCAGGTGCTAGATTTGACTGGATGATTAAACGCCTCAATAGGCAATAATTAATTTCTTATTATTTTACAAAATATTTCTACAAGAGCTATAACATATATGGCTGAAAAAGACAGTCTATTTCGCAAGGAATCACTGGAGCGTTTATCTTCTCCAGAAAGATTGGATCGATTAATGCAGTTGGTCAACCCTCTCGATTGGCTACCCTTGACGGCGTTAGGTAGTTTTATCCTCATTGGGTTGGTTTGGAGTGTTTTTGGACGTATTCCCATCACTGTTTCAGGGAAAGGAGTGCTTATTCAACCCTATCAAGTCATCACTTTTGAGTCTCCCATTTCAGGACAATTAAAAAGTCTAAATATCAAACCTGGACAGTGTATTGAAAAAGGACATATCCTAGCTACAATCGATCCCACCGATCTTAAGCAACAGTTGCAATTGCAACGCACGAAAATCGCCGAATTACAAGCACAAAGCCAGTCTTCTATTTTACTTCAGCAACAGCATACAATGAAGGAAAAAGAAGCGATCGCATCTGCAAGGGCTAGTTATATTCAACGGTTGCGGGATACCCAAACACTCACACCTGCGTTTTATGAAAAAGGTTTAAATGCGATCCGCGAACAGCGTATAAGTCTACAACAACGCCTCAAAGATGCTCGGGGTCTTGTTCCCGTACTGAAACACAGATTTCAAGAGCGTCAGCAACTTTTAGATGTAGGAGCAATTGCCAAAGATACTTTATTACAAGCAGAGCAAGAATACAAACAAGGACGCCAAACTGTCTATGATATCCAAGCGCAACTTAAGCAATTAGATGTAGAAGAAACAGAAGCCCAACAGAGATACTTACAAAATCTGAGTTCTGTAGGAGAACTGCAAACGCAATTGAAAGACTTAGAAACTAGGAGTAAACGAATTGACCAGGAAAACGTAGAAAACCTTAATAAAAACTTTAATCAAATTCAAGAAGTCAATCGAGCGATCGCTCAACTAGAAAAACAAATATTAGATAATAGCCAAATTGTCAGTCTTAATAGTGGTTGTGTCTTGGAAACCTCTGCTTTCGTTGGTCAAGTTGTCAGTCCCGCGACTCCCATTGCATCTGTGAATCTTCGACAAAATAACACCCCATTGATAGCCATTTCCTACTTTAGCATCAAAGATGGCAAGCAGATTCAACCAGGAATGACTATGCAAATTACCCCCGACTCGGTGAAAAGAGAACGCTTTGGCGGTATTGTTGCTAAAATCACTTCGGTTCCTCCCTTACCTGTCACTAAAGAAGGTGCAAATTCTGCGATCGGCAATCCCGATTTAGCAGCCAAAATTTTACCAACTGGTGGCGGAGATATGGAAGTGCGAGCAGAGATGGTACTTGAGCCGTCTACCTTTAGTGGCTATCGTTGGTCTTCCTCCCAAGGACCAAAATTAAAAATTTCTGCGGGAACGACTACCACCGTGCGGGTAAAAGTAGCAGAACAAGCACCGATCGCTTATCTCTTACCAATTATACGTGAATTTACTGGCATTGACTAATAAATTTCTCATGACTCCCCGCGCCTGGAGTAGGAGCTTTAAAATTCTTAGAAAGCAAATATTTGTATAAGAAATGCACTTAGTTTTATCCAAATACTTATCAAACTTAAATCCCTTCCGTAAAAGAAAGCCACCGTTAGAATTAGAAACAGCAAAAAGTCAAAGTTCCTGTCGCGTCAAAACTCCGAGCCTCTTGCAAATGGAAGCCGTGGAGTGCGGTGCAGCTGCTTTGGGAATTATTTTGGCTTACTACCATAAAATTGTTCCTCTAGCAGAATTACGGCAAAATTGCGGCGTTTCCCGTGATGGTAGTAAAGCTTCCAATATTATTAAAGCTGCCAGAAACTACGGAATGCAAGCTAAAGGTTTTAAAAAGCAGTTGGCACAATTAAAAATACTCCGCCCGCCGTATATTGTCTTTTGGAATTTCAATCACTTTTTAGTAGTTGAAGGATTTAAAAAAGATTGGGTTTATCTTAACGATCCAGCTACAGGTCCAAGGCGAATTTCTTTACAGGAATTTGATGAAGCTTATACGGGGGTAGTTCTCGTGATGGAACCAGGAACAGAATTTCAAAAAGGAGGTCGCAAGCCTAGCTTAATCGGCTCATTACTCGCTCGTTTGCAGAATTCTTGGGGACCTATTCTTTATTGTTTGCTAACGGGATTTTTTTTAGTGATTCCAGGGTTTGTCCTACCAGTTTTCAACCAGGTATTTGTAGATAATATCTTAGTAGAAAATCGTACAGACTGGCTTCGTCCCCTGATTTTGGGGATGACAATTACTATGGTTATTCAGGCATGGTTGACATTACTCCAAAGACGCTTTCTCCGGAAACTGAATATAAAATTATCGGTAGAAATGTCAGGGCAATTTATTCATCATATTTTGCAATTGCCAGTAGGATTTTATGCTCAAAGATTTGCCGGAGAAATTAGCAGTCGGATTAAGATTAATACTAAAGTAGCTGAAGTGTTATCGGGTCAATTAGCTAGAACTGTTATTGATAGTGTGATGCTGGTATTTTATGCCACAGTCATGTTAGCCTACGATCGTATGCTAACTGCGATCGCTATCTGTTTTGCTGCCATTAATATATTGACATTGCAAGCAGTTTCACGACAACGTACAGATATTTATACGCGAACCATCCAAGACAGAGGCAAAGTAGCAGGTACTGAAATCGCCGGTCTCCAGAGCATGGAAACTCTGAAAGCATCAGCATTAGAATCTGATTTTTTTGCCCGTTGGTCTGGCTATTACACCAAATTTATCAACGGTCAGCAAGAACTAAGCATTACCAATCAA
Organism: Tolypothrix bouteillei VB521301; assembly: GCF_000760695.4. GTDB lineage: Bacteria > Cyanobacteriota > Cyanobacteriia > Cyanobacteriales > Nostocaceae > Scytonema > Scytonema bouteillei_A. The sequence continues at coordinate 905,240 of NZ_JHEG04000001.1, forward strand.
TTCTTAGGTCTTTTACCTACATTTTTAACTGGTTTGAGCTCTCTAGCAATTTTAGCGATTGGGGGGCTACGGGTGATGGATGGACACTTAAGTATTGGAATGTTAGTTGCTTTTCAAAGTTTAATGACAAGCTTTCTCACTCCAGTAAACTCTCTCATCAATTTTGGCAGTACCCTTCAAGAACTAGAAGGTGACTTGAACCGCTTAGATGATGTGTTGCAAAACCCTATCGATCCAGAATTAGACAGTCAAAATTTACTTATTTCGCCAAAACCGCTACAGTATGCTTCATACTGCCAACTTCAGGGATATGTAGAATTAAAAAATGTCAGCTTTGGATATTCGCGAACCGATCCTCCCCTCATTCAAGATTTAAGTTTTCAGATCAAACCAGGAGAAAGGGTCGCCTTCGTTGGGGGTAGTGGTTCTGGTAAATCCACAGTTGCCAAATTAGTCGCAGGGCTTTATCAACCTTGGTCCGGTCAAATTCTCTTTGATGGTATTCCCAGAGAACAAATTCCCAGAGCAATACTATCTAATTCTCTGGCAATGGTAGAACAGGAGATTTTTTTGTATGCTGGAACTGTCCGCGAGAATTTGACCTTGTGGGATGACACAGTATCTAATTCTCAACTAGTGCGAGCATGCATTGATGCGGCAATTCATGAAGTGATTCTAGCCTTACCTGGAGGATATGAAGGAAATCTTTTAGAAGGTGCGGCTAATTTTAGTGGCGGACAACGCCAGCGTTTAGAAATTGCTCGTGCATTAGTCAACGACCCCACAATTTTGATCGTAGATGAAGCCACCAGCGCCTTGGATGCAGAAACAGAAAAAATTATTGACCGAAATATGCGCTATCGTGGTTGTTCTAGCCTGATTGTGGCTCACCGCTTGAGTACCATCCGTGACTGTGATGAAATCATTGTTCTCGAACAAGGCAAAGTCGTACAAAGAGGTACCCACCAACAGATGTCACAACTTGACGGTCCTTATGCGCGGTTAATACAGTCAGAACCAACGAACAGCTGCTGCGGTTATGACTCGTTTATTTGAGATGGTGGCTAAACCATTGGCCATTATAAGCTTAATTTCCCCCTCTATTTCCCCTTAACCGAGCAGTATTAAATCATATCTTTACTACTTTTCTCAATTACTTACCGCTATCTCCACAGTTTCTTCATTTTTTTTGGATAAATTCAAGACTAGTTTCTCTTGATAAAGTTTGTTTTTCAGGCACTGGTGCGGACGATCTCCCGCATCTTTTTTTATTTCTGCAAGCACATGAATTACCACGATGCATGGTTGATGGAGAATTTCGTGCAATTCATTAAAATACCCCTCAGGTATTACCTAAGGGGAGGTTAGCATAAGTGTTTAGAAATAAAGAATGAGTTATATAGTAGCGTTATGAGTAACGCTATTGTTAACTGTAATTAACAAAAATGAAGAAGTTGTGGAGATTTGAACGCATCCCAACTAACCTTGCGCTACAGTTGGGGATGCGTGCGCGTTAGAACCCATAATATTGGGAAATTGCAAATTTTTCTACTTTTGATAATTGTCTCCACAACTTCTTCATTATTCCATATCTAAATGTAAGTATATAGTTCCTCTTAACAAGGTTTGTATCTGTAGGTAGGGGTGCGGAAAGTTCATCCGCACCTTTTTCTATGTTTCACTCATTTTAACTTCGTGATTATCTATAAGGACTAACCGCCCTTCTTTGTATGCCGATCGCAAGGCTATAGCTTCAGCTACAATATGCTGGGCGCTTAATCCTTCTTCATCTATCATTTTTTGTAAAGCAATTCCCGTCCGTTCGTCTGGTTCGTGAATGGGTGGAATTTGGCAATACCTCCTCCCATCACTTGTTCGCCTCCAAATACTGGGTTTTTCAGCTTTCGGTTTTCTGGAAGTACGTTGTTCTTTGATTAAAGAACGAACAGCCTCTTGTGTGATTGCTGTTAAGTCTAGAAGCTTGTCTATAACAGGCTGGTACTTCTTGCTGTTTTCCGCTAACTGATACACGGTTCTTGGCTCTATGTGTGCTAACTCACAAGGCAAAAATTTCCCAAATGCAGCAGCTATTTTGAGATACCTTTTTTCCTCGCCTTTCCAGTCTTTCTCTATAAGTAATTTTTTATACTCTTTTACCGGGAGCTTTCGTTTTCGCTCGGCTAACCAAAAGGCATGATGCAAAATGGCCTTAGTCACTTCCGTCAGGGTTGGGAAGGCGAAATTTTCATGACTGCTACTATCGATTGCATTTTCTTCAAAATACTGTTGCTCAAACTCAGAGGGTGTTTTAGATGGTTTGTCAACTCGGGTTGCGATCGCACTTTTTACTGGGGTCATCATAATTATGGAATTCTCTGGAGGGAAAAAATCACTGCTTATTATCTATTGCCATTTAAGTTCCAACTTCTCTGTGTACTAGAGAAGCGCCTCACCTTAGTCCTTGACTAATATGCTAATATGTGTGATGCGGCCAAACATACAAGAAACTCCTACCCCAGTTGAGGGTGATAGCCGAACAAAAACTCTTTCTAATAGAACAATTGTACTATTTAATAGAAAAGATAAATCCCCAAAATTACTTATTTTTTCCATAAATTAGAGAAATAATTATACATAAGTTAGAACCGTAGCCTCACAATCTATACTTTTGTTTGAGAAATACTTGCCTCACATACACCCCTTATGCAATGATGTCTTCATTTGCAAACTAAATACTGTTATTCCATGCATTTACCGTACTTTTGGCTTTGCATGGTGCGAAATTATCTTTAATCGACGGATGAAAAATGCCTTGGTACTTGGTAATTGAAACAATCAAATTTTGATGACTGTGACTGAGGCAATCAACACAACAAACACGAAATAGGGATATGCACAAAGATCTACCAGAAGCAATTAGTCGGCGCAAATTTTTAGGCACTGCTATTGCCACTACAGCCATAACGATAGGAGCTTCGAGCGTTTTTTCTTCTGTTTCTGCCAAACAACGGCGTCCAAATGTAGTGTTTATTTTAACGGATGACTTGGGCTGGGGCGATCTGAGCATTTACGGACAGACAAATTATCAAACGCCAAATTTAGACCAACTGGCGCAAGAGGGTACAAGATTTACTAATGCTTACGCAGCACAAACCGTTTGTACGCCAACACGTGTAGGCTTTTTTACAGGTCGTTATCCAGCCCGATTGCCAGTTGGTCTTCAAGAACCCTTAGCTGGGGGAGAAACTGTAGGATTACCGCCCGAACACCCTACAATAGCTTCTCTTTTAAAAGCTAACGGTTATGAGACAGCATTGGTAGGTAAATGGCATACTGGCTTTTTACCCAATTATGGTCCTTTAAAAAGCGGCTTTGATGAGTTCTTCGGCAACTATAGTGGAGCAATTGACTACTTCACCCATAAAACTGGCAATGGATCTCTTGATTTTTACGAAGGTGAAGAGCTTGTAGATCGATCGGGCTATACAACAGATTTATATACCGAGCGTGCTGTTAACTTTATTAAAAGACCTCGTACTCGTCCGTTTTATCTCAGCCTTCATTACACTGCACCACACTGGCCTTGGGAAGGACCGGAAGATGAAGAATTAAGTAGAACTTTTTACAATTCCAATAGCTTTACTGCAGGAGGCTCGCCAGAAACTTATGCTGCAATGATGAAAAGCCTTGATGATGGAATTGGTAAAGTCCTGACAGCTTTGGAAGAGTCCGGGCAGGCTGATAATACAATAGTGATTTTCGTTAGTGATAATGGAGGAGAAGAGTACTCTAATTTTGGTCCCTATCAAGGTAAAAAAGGTAGTTTGTATGAAGGTGGCTTGCGAGTCCCTGCTATTATTCGCTGGCCGGGAGTTATCCCATCCAATCAAGTGAATACTCAAGTGACTATTACGATGGATTTAACTGCAACAATTTTGGCAGCAACTGGCACTAAACCCGATCCAAACTATCCTCTTGATGGGAAGAATTTGCTGCCTGTCGTTTTAGGCAAAAAAGCTGTTTACCCGCGATCGCTATACTGGCGCTACAAAGCCTATCGCCCCGGTTCTTCACAACCACTTCAAGCAGCAGTCCGCAGTGAGGATTGGAAGTACTTAAAGCAAGGAGACAAAGAGTACTTGTTTAACCTTGCTACCGATGAAGGCGAACAAACAGACCTCAAAGATGATTACCCTGACGTATTAGAAGAACTTCGCACTAAATTTCAAGCGTGGGATGCACAAGTATTGCCTTATCCGGCTTAAAGAAAGCGAGTTATGCAAGAAAGATTGTGCCAAGAGAATTTAAACCATAACCTTGGTAAACAAAGAACACTCAAACCTCCTCAAAAACCAAGCGATCGCGATATGGTTTGGATACCGGGCGGGACTTTTATGATGGGGTCCGATCGCCACTACCCTGAAGAAAGCCCAGCTCATCTCGTTCGTGTCAGTGGTTTCTGGATGGATCGCTATGCAGTTACCAATAAACAGTTTCAACGTTTTGTCAAAGCCACAGGCTATAAAACTGTTGCAGAACGGCAACCAAAGCTAGAAGATTACCCAGGTGCTATCCCGGAACTGCTTGTACCAGGCTCGGCTGTCTTTCAGCAACCAAATCAACCTGTCAATTTACAAAATTGTAACTGGTGGGTTTACGTCCCTGGTGCTAACTGGCGACATCCTACAGGACCGGACAGTTCTATTAAAGGGAAAGAAAACCATCCCGCAGTACATATTGCGTATGAAGATGCTGTAGCGTATGCAAATTGGGCTGGTAAATCACTTCCAACAGAGGCAGAGTGGGAATTTGCGGCTCGTGGTGGATTGGATAATGCTGTTTATGGGTGGGGCAATGAATTTGCCCCTAAGGGCAAGCGGATGGCAAACACTTGGGAAGGAGAGTTTCCCTGGCAAAACCTAAAACCAAACCCTCCTGGAGCAGAACCAGTTGGTTTGTATCCTCCCAACGGTTACGGTTTATATGATATGGTAGGCAACGTTTGGGAATGGACAACAGATTGGTATCAAGACCATCACCCAGAAAACAAATCAAAACCTTGCTGCATTCCCACCAACCCTAGAGGTGCAACAAAAGAAGAAAGTTACGACCCTACTGTACTCCAAGCTCAAATACCAAGAAAAGTCCTCAAAGGAGGTTCTTTTCTTTGTGCGCCCAACTACTGCCAGCGTTACCGACCAGCAGCACGACATCCAGAAACAGTTGATACCTCAACCTGCCACATTGGATTTCGTTGTGTAGTCCGCGTAGGTTGATTGCAAGGTTTTCCATAAAATAGATTGTCCATTGTCTGGGGCGGGCTAGAAAGCTTGCCCTTTCAAACATTCAGGAAATCGAGCAGTTTTTTCAAAAGAACTTACTCTATTTTGTCCCTCATATCAACTGAAGTTTTTCTACACGCTATCTTCATTTTTTCTCTTTACACTTATAAATATTCCTGGCAGTGGTACGGAAACCCCTTCCGTACCATTATTTATTGGCTTTACTAACCTTTTTAATAAAAAGAACGTTGCAGCAAGCACTACAACGTTAGAACATGAAGAATATTTAGCTAAATATTAATTCTAACCGTTATAAACAATACAATTGATAACTTACTCCTTTTGGTAGATTAGCAAAAAAGTTTTTTCTAGAGTGATAATTAGCAGGGAGATACTTATCGAGATCGAAATTCTTCATTTACAATCATTACAATTGCTAATGGATATGCGGCAGTGATAGGGTAAGAATCTATGAAAACAAGTTCTCGGTAGCAAGAACTATAAATGTTGATTTATACTGAGTTTATATATTTAAGATGAGTCTAAAAATTTCACAATACGTTATACAGCAATTTCAAAACTGTGCTTTAAAAGCCTACAAGCATGGCAAATTAGTGGAGTCGTGTGGACTAGTTTTACAGATGTACAATCACTTCTCAGTCGCACAAGAAGATAGTTTATTAATAACGCGCTACGGCTTAGGTATAAAATATAACGCAGATAAATCCTTTCAATACTTACGATTGTTGAACCCACAAGGTAACGACTCAATAGAGTTTTATTATCAGTCCGTACAAGGCTATACAAACGCAGTCCGAACACATATTAAGGCAATGAACTTATACTTATCTATAACTCAAAAATATATTTCAAAAAATCAACATTAGACGATAGTAAGGTCAAGCCAACAGCCAGTCCAAAAACTTGGAAATATTCTCATTATACTAATTTCCTACAGCTTTGAGACACTGTTGGCGAAATATTGCTTTAACATTGAACGGATGGAAAAGCCCATTTTTCAATTCAAATTGGGATTGAAGTGTTTTCTAGACTGCTCCTACCGTGTAATACAAGGATAGGAACTCTTCTTTACATGTAATACACGATCAAAGTCGGTAAAACATCAATGAACTGGAGTTTTTCGGCTCGTATTTCTTGAGAGCGACTGGGGACGTCATCGCTCTTCGATAGCAACCGCAAGTACGCTCATCCCGCGCTTAAAGATGACAAAATATGACCTAAATTTTTCTGAAATTTCTTAATTTTCTCAAAAATCTGAAAAAACATACCTGAATTTCACTAAACTTTTGAAGAAAAAATTTGAACAGAATAGCAATAGAAAGCAACGAAAACGTTGTCAACATTTTCTGTAAACGCTATTTTTCAAATTCAGGAGCCGCTTATGAGTGTACAAACTCTTCCTTCTATGCAACGAAATAAGATAGCTCGACTGGCAGCGTTTTTCTACGGTCTGGTCTGCTATGCAATTTTCTTGTTCGCGTTTCTTTATGCCTTTGGATTTGTGGGAAATTTTGTTGTTCCCCATTCTATCGATTCAGCACCAGCGATCTCCTGGGCTAATGCCTTGCTAGTTGATGCTGCTTTGCTAGGTATTTTTGGCATTCAACACAGTGTCATGGCTCGTAAAGGCTTTAAAAACTGGTGGACTCAGTTTGTACCAAAGCCAATTGAACGCAGCACTTATGTTCTGTTTTCTAGCCTTTGCTTAATTGCTCTGTTCCATTTCTGGCAACCCATTGGGGGCGTCATCTGGAATATAACAAACCCTATGAGCGTTCTTATTATCTATGCTTTGTTTGCGTCTGGCTGGTTGCTGGTGCTAGTATCAACGTTTTTGATTAATCACTTCGATCTATTTGGTCTGCGCCAGGTTTGGCTCTACCTGCAACGTCAAGAATATACCCATCTCGCGTTTGCAACACCAGGTCTTTACAAATATGTGCGTCATCCCCTCTATGTCGGTTGGTTTCTTGGCTTCTGGTCAACTCCGACGATGACCGTGACTCACCTAGTTTTTGCATTAATTACAACAGCATACATTTTAGTTGCTATTCAGTTTGAAGAACGCGATCTGGTAAATATTCACGGTCAGGCGTATGCCGATTATCGTCGCCGAGTTCCAATGCTGGTTCCTTTTACTCATCGCCGTCAGCGCGAACAATAAAGCTACGCCGCTCTTCAACTTCTTGCACTTGTGGTTGAAGGCGATCGCATCCAGACAAACGTGATTCAACTTACTGTTGGATAGCTTAAGTAGGTCGGCATTAAAAATTATCGTCATAACAAGGCAGAAGGGAAAAGGTTTTTCGGCTACTTTACTTTTCGTTACATAGTTCGGTTTTTTTGTGCCTCTCTACTTACTTAAGCGGGAATACTATATAGCAAGTCTTGAGACAATTAGTATGAAACACAGATATCAAAGCATATAATAAGAAGCTTTTGATCCTTGTGCCTTTTTGCACTCAATATATGTATAATATTTTACAATTTACTTTTAACAAGCCTACCTAATGAAGAAGCGTCACTCTCGCACAATTAAAGCGTTACCATTACAATTTGTTCTCATTTGCAATCACAGACAACGGACCGGGAATGCTCCAACAAGTAAAAAACCGCATCTTCGATCCCTTTTTCACGACTAAACCTGTAGGCAAAGAAACAGGTATGGGTATGGCCATCAGCTATCAAATTATTACCAAAAAACATGGTGGCATACGCGAATGCTTTTCCACAATTGGTCAAGGAACTGAGTTTATGATTCAACTCCCCATCCACCGAAAATCTTCTCGTACTTTGACCGATCCCTTAACCAAAATCCAACCATAACCCGACCAAAAGTTAATGGAATTTAAAAGCTTTGAGTGTGACTTAAAAGAATTGTTTGCTGTGAATATTGTAATATTGGTCTTTATGCTTGAATTTAGCGATCGCTAGTTTTAGCCCGGAGATGCTTCAAGCATGAGACACACAGCAAATTATCTAATATCCGATCTATGGTATCGAATATGAATAACACACTCAAGAATAAACGCGCACTTGTTACAGGAGGGAGTCGAGGCATCGGGGCTGCTATCGTCAAGCGTTTGGCCAATGAGGGAGCTGATGTTGCCTTCACCTATACCAGCTCGCCCGATCGAGCCAAGGAAATTGCTGATGCATTGCAGGCACTGGGAGTTCGGGCTTTGGCTATCCAAGCCAACAGTGCCGAAGCCAGTGAGGTAGTGGCTGCTGTTGAACACACAGTGAACCAATTAGGTGGCATTGATATCTTAGTTAATAATGCGGGTGTGCTGGCGATCGCACCTATCGATGATTTCAAGCTTGCGGACTTCGATCGAACTTTTGCAATTAACGTGCGTGCCGTGTTTGTGGCAACCCAAGCTGCAGTGAAACACATGAAAGAAGGCGGACGCATCATCAATATCGGCAGTACCAATGCCGAACGTATGCCATTTACAGGTGGTAGTGTTTATGCTATGAGCAAATCTGCCCTACAAGGGCTTGTACAAGGACTGGCGCGGGATCTCGGTCCACGCGGAATTACAATTAACAACGTGCAGCCCGGACCGATCGCTACGGATATGAATCCTCCGGAGGGTGAGTTTGCCGAGATGCTCAAAAAGCAGTTTCTGGCACTGCCCCGCTACGGTACAGTTGAGGAGATTGCGGGGATGGTTGCTTATCTGGCTGGACCCGAAGCCGGGTACATCACTGGGGCAAACTTAATGATTGACGGAGGATTCAGCGCCTAACTACCAGAAGTGTGAGGAAGCCTTTGTCCTCAAGTATTGCTGATGTGTTGTAAGGATGAGCAACATGCTTTCGTCCTAAGTTATCTAGTTGCGATCGCAGTACCGCCTGTTTTTGCTCAAAATTACAGGCAATGTTATGACATTCTAGCCAGAGGTAAATATCCTCAAGCAGAAAAATGCCTTTCTAGGTTAATTGCTCTATATCCCGAAAACGCAAAAACACAATTTTTGAGCTTAAACCAATGCGATCGCACTGTCTTAAACTTATCCGTCACAGTCAGTATAAGTCGTCATTTCCCAGTGGAAAGGTAAATAGATAAATTCGGGCTCCGGGTTGTTCCCTGACTCAAGGGTTGCACTTTTGCTCTAGAACTGACTGAGAACGCGATCGCTATCCATCCCGCTTCACCCACTCCTCTCTTGGATGAGTCGCTTATATAGAAGGGGTCCGATCGCAATCGCTTAAATTTGCTTCCATTTTGGCTTGTAACTTAGCCACCTGCACAGCTATCCTCTATAATGTGTCACTCTTACAAATGAATTGGCTGCCATATTTCGTATAGGAGCACGTGAAGAAGAAAACGTTTTAACACGGAATCAATATGCGATCGATCTAACACAATCTTCAATCTAGATTTTTTGTAAAATCCGGAATGTCAAATACTAAGGCTGTATCAAAATTTGAGCGCAACCATTTTGCTTACCTCCAATTACAAATTATAAATTATTAATGATTTGGTTAACTTGTGATGTCCCAGGGGACTCCGGTCAAAATTTTGAAGGTATATACTTTAGCCAGACCATAATAACTAATGACTAAGAACTTTCAAATTCAATTAAGTTGGAAAGATCCAGTGACAGGAGAACAGAGAGAACCACGTTTAAGTTTACCCATAGCCTTGGGTCGAGAGTTCTCTCAGATGCCCGTCGAACATAACGGTAAGCGCGTCGCACGAATGCTGCTTAAGAGTCACCAAGTTTCTCGCTACCATGCCTTAATTGACTGTGAACAAAATCATTTAGTAGTCATAGATAGGAACAGTGCTAACGGTACTTTTGTCAATAGTCAACGTCAAACACGTTGTATTTTGACAAGTGGTGATATTTTGCAAATAGGTTCCTGCACAATTACTGTCAGCTTTGACTCTCGTGAGTTTCTACAAGAACCTAACGACAGTGTTAGCATTGACTCTCATGAGTTTCTACAAGAACTTAGCGACAGTGTTAGCATTGACTCTCATGAGTTCCCACAAGAATCTAGCGACAGTCTTAGCATTGACTCTCATGAGTTCCCACAAGAATCTAGCGACAGTCTTAGCATTGACTCTCATGAGTTCTCACAAGAATCTAGCGACAGTGTTAGCTTGAACTCTCATGAGTTCCCACAAGAATTTACTAACAATAAAACTTCGATATCATCTTTACATATTCCTACGGCTCATTCTCTTAGCCTGACAGAGATATTTCCTGTTATCTCAAACAAGCTTGACTTATACCAAAGTGGCTTCCTAATACCAGGTCTTATTACAGTACTGTTTGTAGTAGGAATGTTAGCTACTAGAAATAGTGATAAATTCTTCTACATTTTAGCAGCTTACTTAGCTATCTCAAGTCATTACTTTATACATAAAATTTGCCATAAACATAAGCCTTGGTGGTTATTATTCAGCGTAGGTTTAGCTACAGCTCTACCCCTTTTAGGTGGATTGCATTTATTTTCATCTCATCATGATGATAATTTTTTTGAGATAATTGTTAAGACTTTTTTAGGACAAGGATTATCAGAAGAACTTTTCAAAGCATTTCCAGTATTCTTAGTCTACTTAATAGGTAGATTACTTTCATCACCTAAAAGGGAAAGCATTGGGATATGGGAGCCAATAGATGGAATACTTTTAGGAACAGCCTCTGCAACTGGATTTGCTTTAGTAGAGACTATGATGCACGTGCATGAAGAGATTGAAAAAAGCGGTCATTTTGCAGGATTAACACTTTTAATTCCCCAAATTTTAGGAGATATTTCCGGACAGGTAGCATACAGTGGCTACTTTGGCTACTTTATTGGTTTGAGTACGCTGAAAAAATCATGGCGTTGGCAGCTTTTAGGAATTGGCTGTATGACTACAGCTACCATACACGCTATTGGGTCTATTGTGACTACATTGCAAGAGAAACAACAGCACAAGTACCTTGCTAGTATAAGCTTAGTTATCATCGGTTCTTTAGCTTACGCTTTTTTGATAGCAGCGATCCTTAAAGCCCGTCAACTTTCGCCAAAGTTGCAAAAATCTATTTCTCACTAACGTGAGTTCGACAGACTTCACCCTCCCGAAGTTTGCTCAACGGGGAGAACCCCCTCCGGGTTGGCCTGTTCCGGTGGTCGCGGGAAACCCGCCTACAGCACTGGTCTCACCGCCTACTCTTTCTAGATTTAGCGCACCCAACTTCTCGGGTGCGCTTCTACGATTTAATATACAAATTACATATGGAACAGCCGATCGGTCCTAGTATATGGCAAAAGCAGCTGCCCTGCATGGCGATTTCTCTTACCAAAGACAGTGCGATCGATTTTTCTTATTTTTAAATTTATTAAGATATGTCTTTTCTTTATAAGTTTTTCATTTTCTGCCTATAAGGTGGAGCGGTCGATAATTGAACTAATAGCCAGCTTGTTTGTTTTGAAGTTTATTTTAAGAAAAAACCACTTTATAACAAACCGATGCTAACGTGGGTACTTTCAAACCCTCTTTATGCTTCACAGCTAGTCTTTTACAGGAGTGTTGCTTTGAACGAAAGCCTTATAAAAATGACAGAGTTGTTATCATGTCTTGAAGAAATTCATACTACTAAGTATAGATAACCATTATGAAAATTTTGCTTGTAGAAGAAGATATAACAGCAACACAAATGCTAAAAGAAAGCTTGGAAATGAAGCAATATTCAGTAGATTGTGCTGCTGATAGTGCAACTGCTTGGGAATTAGCAGAAGCATTTGCTTATGCCTTAATTTTGTTTAATGTGGCACTACCCAAACTGGATGGCATTACGTTTTGTCAAAAACTACGAGCAAAGGGAAACCACACGCCAATTGTTCTCTTAACAGATCGAGATAGCACGACTCTCGAAATTGCGGGGTTAGATGCTGGGGCAGATGATTGCTTGGTGAAGACCTGCGAACTTGACGAATTGTTTGCCCGTATCCGAGCAGTCATTCGGCGGGTAACACTAGTCCAAAAGTTGGGGCAAGAATTCAGTCCATCATTAGTTGAGTTACCAGTTAAAAATCGCTTATACTTTAGTTCTAATGTAGCAAGCGCGAATCAACAAATACACCTCCTAATAGTTGATAATGGGGAGTTAGTTTCAGCTTTGACCGCAGAAGCTAAACTTCGGGGAATACGAGTACAAACAGCAAAAACTTTAGCCCGCGCTAGGAAAATTGTGGCCTCCACTCAACTAGATCTGATTGTGTTAGATTTAAGTTTTTCTAATTCTTTAGAAAATGGGTTGGAACTGTTAGTAGAACTTTCTGCTGTCAAATCGCCTGTACCCGTGCTCGTGTTGACTGCTAGTGGGAATTTTAGCGATCGCGTCCAAGCAGTAAAACTAGGAGCCACAGGTTTTCTGCAAAAACCCGTGTCACCCTCAGAGGTGATGGATGCGGTAACGCAAGTGTTACAAAAATCGAATATTCCAGAAGCAAAGCTGCTAATTGTAGACGACGATCCTCAAATTCTTGAGTTTCTACGAACATTACTGTCACCTTGGGGATTTCAATTAGCACTGCTTGATAACCCGCAAGAATTTTGGGAGACATTAGAACAATTCGCTCCGGATTTACTCATTTTAGATTGGCAAATGCCTTATTTTAGTGGTGTGGAACTCTGTCAAGTTGTACGTGCCGATCTTCGTTGGAATCAACTACCCATACTATTTTTGTCGGCACATAACGATCCAGAAACAGTGCAACGAGTTTTTACATCCGGTGCTGATGACTACGTCAATAAACCAATTGTGGAATCAGAATTGATAGCCCGTATACTCAATCGACTCGAGCGAAGCAAAATTTTACAACATTTAGCAGATATAGATACACTGACTGGTCTTAGCAATCGTCGTAAATTCGTGCAAGGTTTTAATTATCTACTACGGTTGGCAAAGCGCCAAAAACAATCTTTGTGTTTTGTATTTCTAGACTTAGATCGCTTTAAATCCATCAACGATTCTTACGGACACGATACAGGCGATAAAGTCCTCAAGCAGTTGGCAGAGTTGCTAAAGTACGACTTTCGTGATGAGGATATTGTCGCTCGTTGGGGTGGTGAGGAGTTTGCTATTGGTTTATATGGTATAGACCAACAACAATGTGTCGAGCGTATAACAAGATTTCTACAGACTTTTCGTCAGCATGAGTTTATCGATACTCAAAAGCAAAAATTCCAAGTTACCTTTAGTGCAGGTATTGCTGAGTATCCCTGTGATGGAACTAACTTGGAGGAACTTTATCACGTTGCTGATACCCAATTGTACAAGGCAAAGATATCGGGACGAAATCAAGTCCTGTCTTCACAATCTGTCAGTGTTAAGAAGGAGGCTAGTCTTCATATTAGTATGTAATAATTTATACAAAAGTCGTTATGGATTAGACCTCTCCTAAAAACAATGTCCGGACTCGCTGTTTGAAGCGTTTTTACTAAAGATATCGCAATGCAGAATGAATTTCTCAAGATGTCTGTATGTCACTCATAATTGTAACGATATATGTAGATCCTGGAGCAGCTTGACTGGGCAGAAGATAATGCGAAATGATAACAACCTTTGTGTCATCAGCATCTTCTTTAAATCTTGATGCAGCTCATGAAAATTTTATTGGTAGAGGATGACATAGCAGTCAGTACAGCACTTGCAAAGTTGCTCAGTGCAAATCATTACAGTGTGGACTTAGCAAACGATGGACAAACAGGGCTAGACCTAGCAATGTCAGATCGATATGACTTAATTTTGCTGGATTGGCTAATTCCAAAATTGGATGGTATTAACCTGTGCAAGCAACTCCGAGCGCAAGGTTACCACAAACCGATTTTGTTATTAAGTGCAAAGAATTGCCATGCAGATATTGTGGTAGGTTTGGATGCGGGAGCAGATGATTACGTTACCAAACCCTATAATCTAGAAGCATTACTAGCCAGAATTCGTTCTCTGCTGCGACGGAGTGGAACACTATCGAGATCCACTTTAAGTTGGGGAAATCTTTGTTTGGATAGAATCTCCGGCAAAGTCACGTGTCACGAGCAGGACATTGCACTGACAGCAACAGAATACAAATTGCTGGAATTGTTTTTGCAAAACCCCCATCGTATCTTTAGTCGTAGGATGATTCTCGATCGACTTTGGGGATTTGATGACGCACCGATTGAAAATGCAGTGACGACTCATGTCAAAGACTTACGCAAGAAACTGAAAGCAGGTGGTCTGACAGAAGATCTTCTCGAAACAGTGTATGGTATGGGATATCGATTAAGGCTTGTTCCAGCGATTTCTATTCCAGATCGTCCGGTAAGTACAGATGAGAGCAAGAGCAAGAAACGACCTCATACTAAAAATATAGCCTCTATTAATCAAGTCTTAGAACGATTTTGCAATTCCTTTGGTCAACAAGTTGCGGTGCTAGAGCAAGCAAAAACTGCTCTGTTGGCAGGAAATTTCAGCGAGGAGTTACAGCGGGAGACATTGCATGAAGCGCACAAGCTCGCAGGCTCAATGGGTACATTTGGATATCCAGAAGGTACCCGATTGGCACGGGCAGTCGAGCATTTATTGATACATAATCGAATTGAGACAGATGCAGAAATTTGCCAATTTTCCCAACTGGTGACGGCATTGCAACAAGAGTTAACAAAGCCACCCGTAACTGTCACGGCTCCAACAGTTCCTCAGCACCAGATTTCTCACGTGCTAGCGATCGCTGATGATGATATGCTGACGGAACGGTTGCTGGCACAAGCAGATGCTTGGGGGATTAGCATGAAAACATCTCCCAATTCGATCGCTGCTCGCTCGCACCTTGCCCTGGAAATGCCAGATGCAATTCTACTGGATTTGAGCTTTCCCGGTACAGAAAAAGATGGATTAATTCTGCTACAAGAGCTCGTAGAGCAATGGCCAGATCTGCCGATTGTCGTTTTTACCGCACGAGACTCTCTTGCCGATCGATTAGCCGTGGCGCGTTTGGGGGCGCGGCAATTTCTGCATAAGTCGGCAACAACTCAAGAGATTTTTCAAGCATTGGCGCGTGTCCTACCCCAATCCAAAACTTCAGAAGCTAAGGTTTTAATTGTAGATGATGACCCTGTCATGCTGACTCTCTTATCGGCATTACTGACTCCTTGGGGACTAGATGTGAAAACTTTAGCCGAACCACAGCAATTTTGGGAGGTGTTGATAGCGACATCACCAGATTTAGTGGTGTTAGATTTAGAAATGCCGATAGTGAACGGTTTAGAATTGTGCCAAGTCGTCCGGCAAGATGCCCAGTGGGGCGATCTACCTGTTTTGGTGGTCACAGCCCATACTGATGCTCAATTCCTTGAGGAAGCTTTTGCAGCAGGAGCCGATGATTTTATCACTAAGCCAGTTCTAGGTCCGGAACTCGTGACACGGGTACTCAGCCGAATTCAGCGAGTCCGAATGTGTTTGCAGGCAGGTAGAGCCAAACAGAGATGAAACCTTATTCGCAATTATTACCCTATGGAGTAGCCATCGGCTCAACTGCGCTCGCCCTGTCGCTGGGGCTCTGGCTAGAACCGCTTCCAATCCAAACTGTTGGTGCTCTTTTTTACATATCAATTCTTATCAGTACCTGGTATGGTGGCTTTCGACCGGGGAGCGCTACAGTTGTCCTTTCGATACTGGCAATTAATTATTTCTTTTTGCCTCCTCTGTATCAATTTTGGCTCTCCCAACCCAAAGACGTATTGCAGTTAAGCATTTTTCCACTGGTTGCTTTCACGATCGCGCTGCTCGCTAGCATCAACAGCAAACAGAAGATTGCACAACTTGGTGTTGAGCAACACCGTTTGGTGATGGAGACGATCGGGCGTGTCCGGCACTCTGTCAATTTACAAGGTATCCTGCAAACCACCGTAGATGAAGCCCGACAGTTTCTAGAGTGCGATCGCGTGAGTGTCTTCCAATTTTCTCCGGGCTGGGGTGGAACAGTTGTTGCCGAATCTGTTGCAACGGAATGGATATCTATTTTACCACTCCAAATGTATGCTCCTTTCATTGGCGAAGAGAACTTCAAACTCTTTAAACAAGGCATGGTCGTCGCACAATCTGATATTTATACGGCTGGGTTCGATCCCTGTCACATTGAATTTTTGGCGAATCTCCAGGTGCGGGCTAATCTGCTGGTTCCAGTTTTCAAAGGGGATGAATTATGGGGGTTACTGGCGGCTCATCATTGTGCGGCTCCTCATGAGTGGCAATCTTTAGAAATCGATCTCCTACGACAGTTAGGGGGGTTGATGAGCATTGCTATCCAGCAAGCCGCTTTGTTTGAACGGGCTCAGACTGAACTAACCGAACGCAAACGAACAGAACAAACTTTAGCAAAAGAGCTACTCCGTATCCGGATGCTCTTTGATACTTCATTTGATGGCATCGTTATTTTAAACACGCAAGGAAAGGTACTGGATGCCAATTTCCGATTTGCCCAGATGCTCGGCTATTCTCAGGAAGAAACTGCAAAGCTCAACATTTTTGACTGGGATGCTCAGTTTACTTGTGAAGAACTTCAGCAATTAATGCTTGAGTGCATATCTGTAAAAAGTGGAGTTTTGGAAACTCGCCACCAACGAAAAGATGGTTCGAGATACGATGTAGAGATAGGCTTTAGCGTTGTGGAATGGGAAGGGGAAATTCTGCGATTCTGCGTTTGTCGGGATATTAGCGATCGCAAACGGGCTGAAGTGGACCTACACAAAAGTCAAATCCAACTTCAACAACAATTAGCTGAAATCGAAACTATCTACCAGTCAGCCCCAATTGGGTTAAACGTCTTGGACACCGACCTTCGCTTTATCCGTATTAACCAGCGACTTGCAGAAATTAATGGGTTTTCCGTTGAAGCGCATCTCGGTCGCACGGTACGTGAGGTGCTACCCGAATTAGCTGACACTGCTGAACAACTGTTGCGTTCCATTTTGGAGACAGGCAAACCGCTTCTGAATGTGGAAATAACTGGCGAAACTCCGGCTCAACCGGGTGTGCAACGAACCTGGTTGGAAAGCTTCTTGCCTTTAAAAGATGGCGATCGCATCATTGGTATCAGTACTGTTTGTCAGGAAATTACCGAACGCAAACGAGCAGAACAAAGTTTGCAGGAAAGGGAAACAACCTTACGCTTATTTGTCCGGTATGCACCTGCTGGTATTGCTATGTTCGATAGAGATATGAACTATTTGATAGCCAGCCAAAGATGGGTGGACGATCACCATCTTGATTCGATTGAATCGCTTATAGGACGATCTCACTACGAAATCTTTCCGGAAATCACAGAGGAATGGCTGCAAATTCATCAACGGTGTTTGGCTGGAGCAACTGAAAAACGTGATGAAGATTTGTTTGTCCGCTTAGATGGGAGCCAACAGTGGATACGCTGGGAAGTTCACCCCTGGCATACTGCTTTAGGTGAGATTGGCGGCATTATTATTTTTGGTGACGATATTACACAACGCAAACAGGCGCAAATTGACCTGCAACAACTGAATGCTGAACTTGAGCAACGGGTAGTTGAGCGAACAGCACAACTGGCTCAAGCAAACGATCGCCTGTTAGAAACGGTTATAGAGCAACAGCAAATCCAACTCATTCTTTTAGAACAGACGCAACTGCTGGATTTAGCACACGACACTATCATTACGAGCGACTTGAACGGCGTGATGACCTTTTGGAACGAGGGAGCCGAGTTTATGTACGGCTGGACAAAAGCCGAGGCTTTGGGGCAAATCTCGCATATTCTCCTAAAAACTCAATTTCCTCAACCATTAACAGAGATCGAAGCAGAACTTTTTGAAAAAGGCTATTGGGAAGGAGAACTTATTCATTTTAGCCGGGACGCTCGACCCATTACTGTAGCTAGCCGTTGGGTTTTACAAAAAAACAATGCCGGTCAACCAATTAAGATCTTGCAAATCAACAATGATATTACCGAGCGCAAACAAGCACAACTTGCCCTCAAGGAAAGCGAGGAACGTCACCGACTTGCTATGGATTTAACTCATATTGGATATTGGGATTTACACTTACCAAGCCAAAATATAGTATGGAATGACAATCATTTTACCTTATTGGGTTTAGCTCCCTATGGTATCGAGCCTGGCTATGAGGTCTGGCTCAATCGGATTCATCCTGAAGATATTGGTTGGGTTGAACAACAGTTTTTAGAATCTATTAAAAACAGTACCGATTACACAACCGAGTATCGAGTGGTTTACCCGGATGGTTCGGTGCATTGGTTAATGGGGCGGGGACGCGCCATTTACAATGAATCCGGGCAACCGTTGCGATCGCTCGGTGTAGTCTTAGATATTACCGAGCGCAAACGCACAGAAGCAGTTCTGCGCCAGTTTGAGCGCATCGTATCCACTACCAAAGATGGCATTGCACTGCTAGATCGGAATTACACTCATCAAATCGTGAACCAAGCTTACTTGGATTGGTGTCACAAACCCGATACCGAGGTTATAGGAAATTCCGCAAGGGATGTTTTAGGTGAAAATTTATTTGAGAATTTTGTCCGGTCTCAGTTAGATAGGTGTTTGGCAGGAGAGACAATTCAGGATGAAAGATGGTTTGACTACCCCGATTTAGTTAAGCAATTCATTAGCTTTACTTATACACCTTATCGCGAACCAAACGGAAGCATTTCAGGCGCGATCGTTAGTCTGCGCGATCTGACTCGACTCAAACAAGCAGAACAAATGCTGGAACTTCAGGCTGTCATCACCCGAAACATGGCGGAAGGCATTTGCTTGGTTAAATCCAATAATGGAGTTATTGTCTATGCCAATCCTAAATTTGAGCAGATGTTTGGTTATGACTCTGGTGAACTCAACGGTCGGCACGTATCAATTGTAAATTACGAAAATAAAAACATGACAGCCGAAGAGGTCAACCAAGCCATTCGTGCTACCGTTCTCCAAGATGGAGAAGCTACCTATGAAGTTCATAATGTGAAAAAAGACGGTACCCCTTTTTGGTGTCGTGCGGCTTGTTCTGTATTTAAACACCCCGAATATGGCGATGTGTTAGTTGCAGTTCACCAAGATATCACGGAGCGCAAACGCATCGAAGAAGCTTTACGCGAGAGCGAAGAAAAGTTTCGCCAGCTTGCCGAAAACATCCAGACAGTATTTTGGATGACAGATGTTCAATATAAGCAATTTTTATATGTAAGCAATGCCTACGAAACCATCTGGCAAAGAAGTTGTCAAAGCCTTTACCAAAGTTTTTCTTCTTGGTTAGATGCCATTCATCCAGACGATCGCCAGTCTGTCGAAATTCCATTCATGGAACAAAAAACAGAGCAATATGATGTAAAGTATCGCATCATCCGCCCCGACGGTTCAATCCGTTGGATTCGCGATCGGGCATTCCCTATCAAAAATGAACTAGGGGAAATCGTTCGGATTGCAGGTCTTGCAGAAGACATTACAGAGCAGCAGAAAATTGAGCAAATGAAAAGTGAGTTTATTGGCATTGTCAGTCACGAACTCCGTACTCCTTTAACTGCAATTCGGGCAGCACTGGGTTTATTGAAAACTGGTATCTATGACAAAAAACCAGACAAGTTTAAGCGCATGATTGAGATTGCAGCTATCGACAGCGAGCGTCTCGTGCGGTTAGTCAACGATATTCTAGATTTGGAACGCTTGGATTCAGAACGAGCTGTTCTAGAGAAAGCAACCTGTAATGCGGCTGATTTAATTCAAATTGCTGTAGAGGGAGTGCAGGCGATCGCACACAAACAACATATTAGCTTTGAGATCCATCCTACTAATGCTAAAGTTTGGGCATCAGCTGATGCTATTATTCAAACACTCACCAATTTATTAAGTAATGCCCTGAAATTCTCACCTCCTAATTCCACAATTACTTTGAGTGTTCAACAGCAAACAGATAATGTACTGTTCCAAATAACGGATCGAGGGCGGGGTATTCCACCAGAGAAATTAGAAGCCATCTTTGGACGATTTCAGCAAGTCGATGCAACAGACTCTCGTGATAAAGGCGGAACCGGCTTGGGATTGGCTATATGCCGTAGTATTATCGAACATCATGGTGGACAAATCTGGGTTGAAAGTACTATTGGTGTAGGAAGCACATTTTTCTTCACTCTGCCATTGCCACCGAAGGAGATAAAATGACGACGAAACAAGTGTTAATTGTGGATGACGAAGAACGAATTCGGGAACTCGTACAAGTTTGTTTGTCAGACTTGGGAGGATGGGACGCGCTGACGGCAGCATCAGGACCCGAAGCATTAAAAATTGCCCAGACACAATCCATTGATGCTATTTTGCTTGATGTATCTATGCCAGAGATGGACGGCTTTGCAGTGTACGAACAACTTCAGGCAAATTCAGCAACCCAATCGATACCAGTCATTTTGCTAACAGCAAAAGTTCAAAGGAGCGATCGCGCTCGGTTTGCCCAGATGGGTGTGAAAGGAACGATTGTCAAACCCTTTGAACCAACGACCATTTCCGACGAAGTGGCTGAGATTCTTGGTTGGAATGACTGAGTTTTAAATTTTGTAACAAAATCCCTCTCTTTATTAGTTTTTCATTTTTTCAATTTACCTTTCAAAGGTATAGATAAAAATTCTTTATCTTAATAAGCAAATATCAATCCTTGCCAGCTTGAACGAGAGTCGGTGAAGTTGTCACAGTTGCATTATTTCCGTTTTGGAGTTTGGTAAAATGGATATTGTGAGGGAAATAACTCTACCCACTAAAACGATTTTGCTGATTGATGATGAAGTCAGCGTGCGAGAGGTTGTGGAACTCAGCCTCAAAGATTTAGCCCTTTGGAATGTAGTCACTGCCGATTGTCCATTAAAAGGATTGCACAGAGCAGCTGTCATTCATCCTGATGCAATTGTACTGGATTGGTCAATAAGCGGCATGGATAGTTGTATGTTTTTAACAAAATTAAGAAATAATTTAGAAACTCAAGCTATTCCTGTCGTGCTGCTAAGTGCTAAGGCGAGGTGGCTAGATTCACAAATTCTTCGACAATATCAAATCGCGGGTGTCATTCTTAAACCCTTCGATCCAGTTGCTCTCCCCGGTCAGGTTGCTAAACTACTCGGTTGGAGTTTTACTCTGCCACTCTCAGACTTTGATGTCAGTTCCTAACAGAAAAAACTTTTTGTCACTTCCCATGAAATATTCATATTTCTTCATTTAATTTAAAAGATTTAAAATTTGTTAAATTCTCTTTTTCTTTATAAGTTTTTTATTTTTTTTTTATAAATTGAAGTTGCTAGTATTTATATACTTGTTCTCTCTATTAAATGCAACCTCAAACAGACACAATCTTACAGAATCTACCACACAACGGCTTAATCTTAGCAACTGCGATAGCCAACCGATCCACATTCCCGGTCTCATTCAGCCAAATGGGTTACTATTAACATTGCATGAGCCGCAACTTGAGATTCTGCAAATGAGTGAGCATGTCGAGCAAGTACACCGAAGAAACAACATCAGATCCGAACACAGCCACTTTGCGGCAACAACTCTTTACGCTCCAAGACTTGCAAGTCATACCACTAGAGTGGATTGCTCGAGTCCATGAAGCAGTACTCGATCTTAACGATGCCAGAATCTATGAACTAATTGCTCAAATCCCCACGCAGAAACAACCTCTGGCAAATGCCCTGAAGTATTTGGTCGATAACTTCGAGCTAGAAGCGCTTGCTACGCTGACAAGTCCTTATTGAGAATCTTATGATTACGCTACTCAAACCAGCATCCCAAACCAAGATTTTACTTATAGATGACGCCCCTGATAATCTACGTTTATTAGCCAAAATGCTAGAATTGCGGGGTTATATCGTTCGGAAATCCCTCAATGGCAGAATGGCATTACAATCTGTCCAGAAAGATCCACCCGATCTCATTTTGCTTGACATTAATATGCCAGAAATGAATGGCTATGAAGTTTGCCAGCAATTAAAATTTTTAGAAAAAACACGTCAAATTCCGATTATTTTTATTAGTGCGCTCGCTCAAATCGAAGATAAAATACGAGCCTTTGAGTTAGGGGGACAAGACTACATTACTAAACCATTCCAAGAGCTAGAAGTTCTGGCAAGAATTAGAAATCAATTACTCATTCAACAACAGCAGCAACTTCTCATTCAGCAAAATCAACAATTAGAACAGGATCTCCAAGAACGCCAACGCGCCGAAGCGCAAATCAAGCAACTGAATCTTGATTTAGAGCGGCGGGTACAACTTCGCACTCTAGAATTACAGCAATCTTTAAACTTTGAAGCAACACTCAAACGAATTTCTGATAAAGTTCGAGATTCTCTTGAGGGACACCAAATCTTGCAAAGTGCTGTAGAAGAACTGGCAATAACCTTGGAAGCAAAATGCTGTGATGCAGCATTTTATACGAGAGAACGTCAATCCTCAATCATCCGTTACCAGTATGTTGCACCAGGGGAACTTGTGAGTCAAGGACAACTGTTGTACATGACAGACGCACCGGAAATTTACAATCAATTGCAACAACAGAAATGTTATTTAGCCTTCTGTCAAGTTCAGTCGATACCAATTCGCAATCAATCTGCAATTTTAGCGTGTCCCATTTTCGACGATCGCGTCAAAGAAACGGGCATATTGGGCGATTTGTGGTTATTTAAAGAAACCGATTCCTGTTTCACTGAGATAGAAATTCATCTAGTGCAACAAGTAGCCAACCAGTGTGCAGTTGCTCTCCGCCAAGCCTACCTCTATGAAGCGGCTCAAGCCCAGGTCAGAGAACTTCAAAGGGTCAATCAACTGAAAGACAATTTTCTCAACACCATCACCCATGAATTACGCTCTCCTATAGCCAATATGAAAATGATAATACAGTTATTGACAAACCTAAACGAGCAGGGACATGACCTGACTCGGGAAATTTCTTCAACACCTCTTTCAAGAAATCAAGTTGTTCAATATCTTGCTCTTTTGCAACAAGAGTGCGATCGCGAATTGAAGTTGATCGATGACATATTAAACTTGCAACATTTAGAAGCAGGAACCTACCCCGAGCAACTGACAAAAATTAACCTTCAGAATTGGGTTCAGCACATCATTGAACCGTTTCAAACCCAATTTCAAAATCAGCAGCAAAATTTTGAGATGACTCTTGCGCCCGACATAACGATCGTACAAATTGATTCACTAAGCTTGAGTCACATTATCACAGAATTGCTCACCAATGCCCGTAAATATACTCCTCCAGGCGAGAAGATTTCCCTAGCGGTTGCTATCAAAAAAGACACACCAAATTCAGACAAAATTTCTGCTATCCCAGAGCGCCAGTCATCCTTCCTGCAATTAGTTGTCACCAATACAGGAGTAGAGATTGCACCTGAAGAATTCCCCCGGATCTTTGATACGTTCTACCGCATTCCCAGTTACAATCTCTGGAAACAGAGTGGTACTGGCTTAGGGCTAGCGTTGGTTAAAAAACTGGTCGATCAAATGAACGGTACAATCCGGATTGAAAGCGGTAGCAACCAGACTTGCTTTATTGTAGAAATCGCGATTGCTTTAACGAACTCTGTTCGGGAAACAGAATCGACACACAAGTGAAATATAGCAATCCTATTTGAGATCTAAACAAGGGAGACAAGGAGGACAAAGAAGAGGTCTTCTTGCAAATAACAGTCCTATCCTAACTTGATTTGTACTGTCAACTTTTTTACTAACTATTTCACATTCAAAAATCTTTATGGACTTATCTCGTAAATTTTGATTAATCATTCAGAATTTTCAGCTTGATTGTGTTGCAGCATATTGTTTAGCTGACTTTCCAACCACTGAACCATCATCTGATTTAAGATATGTTGACGTATTGTAGTTGTCAGTTTAGATGGAATAAAGCCCTCAACCATCAATAAATGGCTTCCTTGATGCGTGTTCACTGGACCAATTAATTCTCCTATCCCAGCATCAAAAACAATATCCGTAAGTTCTGGTCTTAAATTACAGCGATAAATTTTACCTTCATACCCACAGCAATTACGACGTCTCTCATCAATATCATATAAATGGGCTGCTTCATACAAACTCATTTCTTGCTCTGAAATTTGATAAAAGAGTTCGTGAGCTAGCTGTTCGTAAGGAACAATCAGTTGATAAAGCAATATTTGGTCGAAATCAGCCTGATGTTGGCTAAAAAACATTTCTATTTCATAAGAAAATAAAAATTCAGCTACTTTCTGCTCTATCAAACTTTCTTGAGTCTCTGTTTCCCAATCTTTGACTGTTAGCATATGCTCGGATAGCCAATCCACTCCATTCACACCTATCTCTAAAGACCTCTCTCTTAAAAGTCGCTCTGACTCTATCTGAATTGCTGCTGGAGTTACTAGTAACCCTTGTTCTCGAGCAGTTTGCTGAATAATTTTTTTGTATATAATGTTTTGGCAAACTTCCTTTAACTTGAATTTTTTACGCAAATAAGCTACTATTTCTCTTTGTTCTATCGACAATCCAAAGAAATCGACTCTAGAGGAATTTTCATCATAAGGCATATCAAACTTTTCTCCCTTAATTTATTTATTTATTAAAAAAAATAAAGCAATAAAAATCTAAATTTTAGCATCCAAACTAGCAAATATCATACTATTGCTTGTCTTGTATTTTACCGATCGAAGATAGACAAGCCAATGCAAATCATGTGATGTGCTGATACAAACTTATCATTAAGACAGCAGGGAAGCAGCAGAGCAACCGTAACAGAGGAGTGGTCGATCGGGTTTGTACGCATATCGTTTAATCAATACTCATTAATCAAAGCACACATAATAGCAATATCAGCTTTGTAGTTTTAATATAAAAAAAGATTTTGGGGAAATTATGAGAAAATAATTAAATAATTTAATATTTGATTGGTTCCAACTGATTATATTTACCACATCCGTTATTTTTATCAAGGTGCAACTAGAAGATGCGGTTCTGCAATCCTAAAGCCTTCTGTCACGCCACTTGCTTTATACCGGGGAACCCCTAAGTTTGCTCCACCCGTTGAACAAAAATCCCATTGATGGGGAGCATCCCAATTTGGAAAAAACACGTTTGCGATTGAAATCGCCGCTATACAAGCTAAGTCCCTTCGGGTTCACCCTATCTCCGCTCCTGAGATAGCGCCTGCCGTTCAGAATAGAATTCTGAAGGCAATTGGCACTCTTTGGGATGCTCCGCATTGATGAAGTTGGCTATTTGGTAGTTTCTTACTTGGTGCTGTCAAAGCCAGAGACCAGTTGGTACTACCTGAACCGTAGGGAACCTTGACACTCCCTGCCCTAAAGAAGTTACAACTCATTTGTCGAAACGGCTTGCTTTGTCATCTTCACAATTTCCTCAAAGTTTTTCCATAAGTTTGAGGTAGAGCCAAAGCATGAATAATTATGAGTTAATTATAAGTTGGCATAACCTAAATATCTGGGGTGAAAGTTATGACTACTACCGTCAAATATGACATAGAAGTTATCAAAGACGAAGCACGTCAACTTGTCAATAAGGGAACCATAAGCCGCAATCAGCCAATTTATGCTTTGTGTAACTACATTCCCGGTCGCGAGTGGGTGTGTGTAGAACTGGAGTTAGAAAGAAACAACTTTTTACTTAGAGATAAAATTATTGACCTGTTAGGTCGTGAAGACTGGTCTGAAGACTGACGTTAAAACAAACGATGCAGACTTTAACCTTGCTTCTTGTCTGTAGAGTTCACTTTTTGTAATGAGACAAAGTTACGCTCATCAAACAACATCCTCACAACTTCCTCAAAGTATCTTCTTATAACTTAAGGTGTCAAATAAACACAAGCTCATTGAGTGAAACCAGCTTTCGTAAATTGTTCCATTCCATTAAGGTAGCTTTATTATGCAAGAAATACTGGTCAACCAAAAGACTGAACGCTGTGGTGAAATAGACCAAGCTCTCGTATTGCCTTTGGAGAAAGTAGGAATTGCAGACATTTCTCTCGTGGGAGGCAAAAACGCCTCTTTAGGAGAAATGATTCAACAACTGAGACCTAAGGGCGTGAAAGTTCCTACAGGATTTGCGACGACTGCTCATGCCTATCGCTATTTTATTGAAGCTGCGGGCTTAGAAGCGCAATTAAGACTTATTTTTGCTTCGTTAGATGTTGAGGATGTAAACAATCTGCGGTTGCGGGGTAAACAAGCAAGGTCTTTAATGCTCAAAACTCCTTTTCCTCAGGAATTAGAACAAGCAATCGCCCAAGCTTACGAGCATCTGTGTCAACAGTACGGGACTGATACCGATGTCGCAGTTCGCTCTAGTGCTACCGCTGAAGACCTACCTGATGCCAGTTTTGCCGGACAGCAAGAAACTTATCTTAATGTCCATGGACTGCAAGCTGTTCTTGACGCTTGTCACAAATGCTTTGCATCAATTTTTACAGACCGTGCTATTTCTTATCGTCAAATCAAGGGCTTCGATCGCGTCAACATTGCCCTTTCGGTAGGTATACAAAAAATGGTTCGTTCTGATTTAGCAGCATCTGGAGTCATGTTTTCCATCGATCCGGAAACGGGTTTTAAAGATGCCGTATTGATTAGTGCGGCTTATGGATTAGGTGAAAATGTTGTCCAAGGGGCTGTCAATCCTGACGAATACTTGGTCTTTAAACCTACTCTCAAACAAGGATATCAACCAATTCTGGACAAGCGTCTGGGTACAAAAGAAATTAAAATGGTTTATGACTTGGGTGGTTCAAAATTAACCAAAAATATTCCGGTAGTAGCCAGCGATCGCTCCTCATTTGCCCTCCGAGATAACGAAATTTTACAATTGGCACACTGGGCATATGTCATTGAAGAGCACTATTCAAAAGTACGTGGTGTTTACACACCAATGGATATTGAATGGGCAAAAGATGGCATCACCAATGAATTGTTTATCGTGCAAGCACGTCCAGAAACAGTTCAATCCCAAAAGGAAAAAAACGTTTTGCACAGCTATCGCCTTCAAGAAAAAGGTGAAGTGTTGATCTTAGGGCGGAGTGTGGGTGAGACGATCGGGCAAGGTAAAGCCAGAGTCATTCTGGATGTGCATCACATCAACGAGTTTCAATCGGGAGAAGTCCTGGTGACCAACCGTACAGATCCGGACTGGGAACCAATTATGAAGAAAGCAAGTGCAATTGTAACCAACGCTGGTGGACGCACTTGTCATGCAGCAATTATTGCGCGAGAGATGGGAATTCCAGCAATTGTGGGTTGCTCAAATGCCACGACTGTCCTTAAAACAGGGCAAGAAATTACTGTTTCTTGTGCTGAAGGCGAAACTGGAAGAGTTTACCAAGGTTTGTTACCCTATGAAGTGCAAAAAATTCCCTTAAAAAGCTTACCCCATACCCGCACCAAAATCATGATGAATGTGGGCAATCCTGAAGAGGCATTTAGCTTGGCTGCTATGCCTAATGATGGAGTCGGATTAGCACGCATGGAGTTTATTATTGCCAACTATATTAAAGCACATCCATTAGCATTGATTCATTTTAATGAATTAGAAGATGAACTTGCTAAATATAAAATTGCTGAGTTAACAGATCAATATGAAGAGAAAACCCAATTCTTTATTGATAAACTTGCACGGGGAATAGGAACTATTGCTGCAGCTTTTTATCCCAAACCTGTAATCGTCCGTCTGAGTGATTTCAAGAGTAACGAATATGCTAACCTGTTGGGTGGCAAACAATTTGAACCAAAAGAAGAAAACCCAATGATTGGTTGGCGTGGTGCTTCTCGCTACTATGATGAGCGTTACCGAGAAGGCTTTGCTCTTGAATGTTTGGCAATGAAGCAAGTCCGTGACGAAATGGGCTTAACCAACGTCATTTTGATGGTTCCGTTTTGCCGTACTCCTCAAGAAGGTCGCCGTGCGATCGCAGAAATGGCAAAAAATGGTTTAGTACAAGGAGAAAATGGATTACAAATCTACGTTATGTGTGAATTGCCTAGCAACGTACTGCTAGCAGATGAGTTTAGTCAAATCTTTGATGGATTCTCTATTGGCTCAAACGACCTCACGCAGTTGACGCTGGGGTTGGATCGGGATTCGGAGTTAGTGGCGCATTTATTTGATGAACGTGACGAAGCAGTCAAGCGAACGATCGCAAAGGCAATTTACACAGTCAAACAACACGGACGTAAAATTGGTATTTGCGGTCAAGCACCAAGCGACTATCCAGAATTTGCTCGCTTCTTAGTTGAACAGGGTATTGATTCTATCAGTCTCAACCCTGATTCCGTACTCAAGACACTATTAGAAATAGCTGTTGCGGAACAAAAGGGTCAGTAATCATACCATCAGAGTTATGAGTTATTAATCTTGAACAATTAATAACTCATAACTCTGATGGTAAGTGTGGAAACCATGTGGCTGTCCTCCCATGGAGGAAACACAACGAAGTTCCTAATGGGACAGTCACATCCAGGAGCTTTAATCCTCAGCGAAGGAGAACTGAAGATTTATTGTCTTAACCACCACACCAATTATCATAAACTTGTCCTGTCATCGCCTCTGGAAATTCATCGCAAAATTCTTCAAAGGCAGTTTTTTCTAATCTTTTTGCACTTTGATGGGCTATTTCAGATTGCAATTCCTCAACGACATCCCAAGCAGCAGCGCACTCTTCGGAACGAGGAGAAGTTTTTGCACAGGCTTCACGCGCTTTTGTAATGGAATCCTGAAGTTCTTGTTCTAGCAGGATTGTTCTAGGTAGTTCAACAAATTGGCTTCTATTGATAATATCGGTTAGAGAGATAATACCTAACAGTTCTCCTTGAATAACTGGTGCTTGTAACAGATGGTGTTCAGCAAACAACCTCGCCACATATTCCACACCTAAGTCAGGGTTCACCACAATACAAGGTTTGCTCATGATTTCATAAACCCGCACTTTGCAAGGCTCTTTACCGTAGGCTATAACTTTATAGACAATATCTGACTTAGTAATAATACCATAAGCGTCTTGATTGTGACGGCGCTCAACAATGAGCGATCGCCAATCTCTTGCTTTCATAAGCCGAACGGCTTCAGCTACAGTTGCTGAACTGCGGATTGTTGCTACGTCTCGAGTCATGACGTCTGCTGCTGTTAACATATCAACAGTCATAATATTTTTCCTTGTATTTTCTTTGCAAAACTCTCTGTTTTCTGCTTTTATGTCTTCTGCAATTGGAGCTTTCTTTGATTGGTTTTCAAGGTATTAAATACATATTTACACTCCTCTAATATACTTTTTCATTAAGCCTACTACCGACTCCACTATCAACCAATACAGTTCAGTTAACAATATCGAATCCTTGAAGATCCCCCAACCTCCCGCTCGAAAGGGAGGCTTTATTTCTCCCAAACAATTGCCTGGGGGGATCGAATCTTATCCGAACCGTATTACACTATCAACTTATAAAAATACTTTGAGGAAATTGTGAGGTTCTACGCTCGAATTATTTTTTTGGCTGCTGAACTTTTACAAATAATAAATTACTTCAGGCTGCAAGGTTGCCCGGTTGCGAGTTAAAACTGTCATTTAACTGCTTATCTTCACAACTTCCTCACATCTTTTTTATACTCTAAAGATAGAAAGGTTAGGAGAAGCGATCGCAAACAAATTCAAAAAAATATTTAACTGAGGGAACGAATGTTTTTTGTGAGTATGTACAAAAAAATACTTTGGTTTTTACCTGTTATAACCAACTGTATGGTACTAAATATAACCTCACAATTTCTCGATTTTTGTCTTTAATCTTGAAATAAAGATGATAAGCTAGTATCTGACAGTGAGGACAATAAAAATATGGCAATACCGCTGCAACTTACTTTCCATAACGTTCAATCATCAGCATCTGTTGAAGAGAAAATAAGAGAGAATGTTCAAAAATTAGAACGTTTCTACAATCGAGTGATTAACTGTCGGGTTACTGTTGACGCTCCCCACCGCAACCAACGTAAAGGCAATCTTTATCATGTACGAATCGACCTGACGCTCCCTAAAGAAAACATCATTGTTAACCATAACCCATCAGACGAAACAAGCCATGCAGATATATATATAGCAATTCGTGATGCATTTGAAACTGCACGCAGACAATTGCAAGATTACACCAACTTGCATCAATGAATAAATGTGAGTTTGGCGAACTACACCCTCCCTCTCCTTGAAAAAGAGGGAGAGTGTAATCTGTTTTAACTTCATCTAACTTACGTTGAAGCAATACCTCTAATTGCTCCAACTGTTACTGTTTGTGTCATTAGTCAACTTTTTTCTTTCTATTTTCTTTGTAGAGATTATACTTTGGTTGCTTATGCTTCTTCTGTCAGTTGTTCTTTTTCTCACCGCTGCTTGTAAATATTCTTCATACAAGCGTTCTTCCGTCAAAGCTTCCCGTGCTTTTTCTTGCGTTGAGATGTTTCAACCTGATTGAGTGTTCCGACAGTTACTAACAAACTTCTCGCTCGTGCTCCGGTTCCCCAATTCTCCAACATAAATGCCCAAAGCTCGAGCAGTTTCCACGAGGTAACTGTTAGCATGCACGGGCGCAGGGCTTTGAAGGAGGACTTGTTGTAGAGGGACGGCAACAACTTGTCCGTTTTACCAAGCCACCATTCGATCGAATTGTCCTTGTGCGACTAAATCCACTGCGGTTTTACCAAAAGCTGTCGCCACCAAACGGTCTAAAGCAGAAGGAATACCGCCTCGCTGAATATGCCTAAAACTGAGACTCGCGTTTCTATTTTCTTGGTACTGTAATTAGCAATTTGGTCAGCAATGTATTGACCCATACCACAGCTGGGAGTTAGGCTCCACAGATCGCGATCGCTACAATTACAAGATAGTTTTACCGCTTCAATGCCTTCTGCAACTACGACGATCGCAAATTTGCGTCCCCAGAGATCGCGCAGTTTGTCAAGATGCTTGCAAATACCCTCAATCGAATAAGGAATTTCCGGAATCAAGATAACATCTGCTCCTCCTGCTATCCCGGCTTGTAAGGCTAAATGGCCTGCTTTTCTGCCCATAACTTCCACAATCATTACCCTGTCATGACTGGCGGCGGTAAAAGTGAGGCGGTTGAGAGCATCTGTAATTGTATTGACGGCAGTATCAAACCCAACAGATTTTTCCGTGAGTG
Organism: Tolypothrix bouteillei VB521301; assembly: GCF_000760695.4. GTDB lineage: Bacteria > Cyanobacteriota > Cyanobacteriia > Cyanobacteriales > Nostocaceae > Scytonema > Scytonema bouteillei_A. The sequence continues at coordinate 936,751 of NZ_JHEG04000001.1, forward strand.
CTACATCATTATCAATTGTTTTAGGAATAGCCACAAAATTCCAGTTGCCTTGGTATGCAAGCGAGTGGAGAATCTTGACACTACCATCACCGCCAATACCAATGAGTGCATCTAGCCCTAATGTCTGATAACCAGCAACGATCTCATCTGCACGTGCTAACGTATCTCCTTTGTTGATAGTTCCTAAGATAGTTCCTCCCATACTGAGCAAGGGATCTATGCCACGTAAGTCAAGACCATGCATCGTTAGTGTCGTCGCTTTGCTTTCCAGCAGTCCCTGGGTTGCATAAGGAATTCCCAGCACTTCCCAATTGTAAGTGAGCGTTGCATGGCTCACAACAGCCCGAATCACAGCATTAAGCCCAGGACAATCTCCACCACTAGTGAGAATGCCAATTCGTTTGCAGTTCATATGTAATTTAAAGTAGAGTTAACAATTTAACGACGACTTCCAAATGGTATTAATATCAAACATTGAGCACGCTAGAATACCTGAATTCCGGCATACTGTCCTGAATGATTTAGAGATTAAAGAAAAAATGTGAGGAACTTATGAGGACGTTAGCTTCTGGAATTGAAATTCTATTAAGGCTGCTGTAGTAACAATCGTTCATCAGCATTTAACACCAATAGAGGATTTTCTGTATCTATCCATGAAACTTGAGCGTCTAACTTGTCACAACATTCACATACCAAACGCAAACCGACATCTAATGGAAGTTGTGCGGTTGTTGGGGTAAACTCTTGTAATATTCCGGCTTCTATCGTTTGATAGCGATCGAGGTCTTGGCTCAGTTTTGCTAGAAAACTGACTCCTTCACCACCATCTGCTTTCCCTTTCTCCAAGGCGTAGCCCATAGCAAATTGCAAAATTGAATCGACATAAGCCTTGACTTTAGGGTGTTTAACTCCCTCTGTAGCTGCGGTATAAAGTAGTTCACCATTCAGATACTCAAAATCTGGTACATACAGGTAGTTATTAACGAGTTCAAATACCTGCATTCCTTTAGCAGCTTTAACTGTTAACTTCTCATTTCTGACTCGATTAGCCGCATTCTCCAGCAGTGCAATTACAGCTAAAATAACAGAAGGCTAGTTACTATCTATACATCTTATTTCGATAGTGCCGAGTTTGTTTAGTCTTACCGGATTCCAACCTGACTTGAGTAAGCTTCCTCCTGTTTTTAAAAACAGGTGACTTTCAATTCCAGCTTTTTCCATTGCTTGCGACCAAGTATAGTAACGAGCAAAGTGCTGTTCAACTAAATCCTCCACACTTTCAGCATAAGGCATGAGTCCACCAACAGGTTGTAAATGAGTGTAAACTCCTTCCCAGCCGAAGGTTTCACTCCCTCGATAACGAATGGTATGTGCTGCTAGCCCAATCGCCTGTCCTTCATAAAAGGGACACGCTCTCGTTAGGGAAATGAGTGCTGAGTCGCAAGCTGTAGCTAAATTGTAGATATTTAGTAGTTCTTCTCGTTGTGCTGATGTTGAGTTGTAAGATACTACAACACGAGGGTCAATGACTCCAGGAGAGACTTCCAAATGTATGTGTGTGCCAGTACATTTTCCTGCGTGCAAAAATTTATCATAGCCGACGGTTCTCGCTTGGATGTGGTAGTTGGGGCGATCGCGCATAACTGGCATAATGTGCAAGGGATAGCTAGACAGAGGGTAAAGCCGTAAACCCATTTGTCGTCCTACAGAAAGCGCCAGTTTGAGATTTTTGAGATATTCTCTGGCTAGTTCTGTACCACTGGAGCCAGGAGATGTATTAATTTATACTATACTCTTGACAAACTCTGGCACAAAATAATTTGGATTTAAACCTTCTGCTTCCGCCATTAAGTGACAACCCTGCAAAAATTCATCAGCACGATTGCTCAGCTGACCTACTTCATCTACCAGAAAAAACTCTTGCTCAAGACCAATACGACGCTTGGGTGCATCCATCTAAGCCTCCGTCAGAAAAATTTTGTCACAGTGTCTCGACCTCATCCTTCAGTTTAAAAGATATAACTGCGCTGTTATTAAATTGAATTAACAATTAGTTATAATATTGATTAGTTATTAATCAATTATTGTGCTGACTGTTAAATCTCCCTATGCCAAAAACTAAGCCGGCCATGGTCGATCCAGTTGTTCTTGTGGCGGTTGCAGACTACTTCAAGGTTTTATCAGAGGTAAGTAGGTTACAAATTTTGACCTGTCTCAAGTCAGGACCAATGAATGTGATGGAAATCGCTGAGGCTACTGGGTTGGGGCAAGCAAATCTTTCTAAGCATCTGAAAGTATTGACTCAAGCAGGAGTTTTATCTCGTCAGCCCAAAGGTACCAGTGCTTATTATGAAATTGCCGAGCCAATGATTTTTGAGCTTTGTGAGTTAGCGTGCGATCGCATTAACGAGCGCGTGCAACAGCAGGCTAAAACCTTCAAAGCTCTTCGGAGCAACACAGGCGTTTTTTAACCAGGAAAACACCAATACAATAACGGAAAATAGAGCGCCTCCAAAGACTCCAGCTACACCTAGCATACGAAACGGATGCATGAGAATATTGTGTTCTGATAAGTTGAAGGTTCTAGAAATACCAAGCATCATCCCATCTGAGAAACAATGAACACTGAGGTGCTAGAATTACTCAACAGTTATAAGGAAATATCTTTTGATGGCGTCTATCTTACATCCCTTACGGATTGGCAAACATATTATCCGCTATCCCATTGTTCAAGGTGCAATGGCAGTAAGGGTCTCTGGCGCAAAGCTTGCTGGAGCAGTTGCCAATGCAGGTGGAGTAGGTACCATTGCCACGCTGGGGTTGGGGTTGCATTCTCCCTATTTTCATCAACGCAAACGAGGCAACTTTTTTGAGGTAAATCGACTGGCTTTGATAGATGAACTGACCGAAGCCCGCACCATTAGCCCGAATGGAGCGATTGGGGTTAATATTCTTGTTGCCACCAAAGATTATCCCGTGTTGGTTCAGACAGCTGCTGCTTGTGGAGCAAATTTGATTGTAACAGGAGCTGGATTGCCTCTGACTTTACCAATGTACACTACAGATTATCCCGATGTGGCATTAGTACCAAGCATATCTAACTTGCTCTCAGCCCAAATCATCTGTGAAACTTGGCAAAATCAATATAATCGACTCCCCGATGCCTTGATTGTCAAAAATTGTCAGATGGTTGGAGGGCATTTCACGCAGTGTGAGAATATTGGCTCTCCAGAATTCTCGATTGAGTCCCTCATTTCTCAGCTGCGAGATTATTTGGAACAACAGATGGGTGTCAAAATTCCGTTAATTGTCACGGGAGGAATTTGGGATCGAACCGATATCGATCGCATATTAGCCATTGGAGCAGACGGCGTACAAATCGGTACTCGCTTCATTACCACAGAAGAATGCGATGCCGATCGACGTTATAAAGACTTCCATCTCAAAGCCTGTTCAGAAGATATTGTCACTGTGCCCAGTCCCGTAGGAAAACCCACTCGTGCTTTACGTAATCCCTTTACAGAGCAGGCAATGGCTGGCTCATCAACAGCACTGGAGCAGCGATGTATTGCTAATTGTTTAGAGTCGTGTTTGTGTCGAGACACTGGAAAAACTTATTGTCTTCTCCAAGCGCTTGCTAAAGCTGCATCTGGGGATGTAGAGCGTGGTTTAATTTTTTCTGGAGCCAATGTTAGGTACGCTGAACGGATCGTGTCCGTCAAAGAACTGATGGCAGTGTTAACCCAACAGTAGAAGACAATGCTCTCAAAGATCGTTGTCCATAGTAAGAACGTGCTTGACTTATAAAATCAAAGGTTGAATGATATGGATGTAGAGCAAATTCTCAAACTTTATTCTGCTGGAGAACGAAGCTTTCAACGAGTTAATTTGCAAGAAGCAGAGTTAACCAATGTAAACCTTGTAGCTTCAGACTTTAGCTATGCTGATTTACGCCAAACACGACTGGGTAAAACCAACTTTAGCCAAGCTTGTCTGCGCGAAGCAAACTTGAGTGAAGCTATTCTCTGGGGAGTGGATTTGAGTGAGGCTGATTTATATCGTGCTATTTTGCGTGAGGCTGATTTGACAGGTGCAAAGTTAATTCAGACACGTTTGGATGAAGCCAACTTAATCAAAGCTAGTCTATGTGGTGCTAATTTGAATGCTGTTAAGCTTTCTGGTTCTTTGCTAGTTCAAGCAGACCTCCGTCCGAGTTCCAACCAGCGAACAGATTTGGGATATGGGATTTTAAGCGGGGCTGATTTAAGTTATGCCGATCTAAGAGCGGCTTTACTGCATCATGCTAATTTAGATGGAGCAAAGTTGTGTCGGGCAGATTTGAGTCGGACAATACAATGGGGAGATTTGGCAACGGATCTAACTGAAGCTAGTTTGCAAGGTGCAGACTTAAGTTACGCCAATTTAACAGGTGCGGTTTTGCGAAAGGCTAATTTGCAAGGCGCAGACTTAACCGGAGTGATTCTCACAGATGCCGATCTCCAGGGTGCTATTTTGCCTGATGGTACCATTCACAATTGAATTTTTGCCACAAGCCAGCAGGAGAGGGAGGTGTGTCGCACTCATTTAAAGATATCACTTGTTTGTGGGACAAGGGATACAAGGGAGAGAATACTGGCTCTATTTTTTGTCTGTACTTCCAACAATCCTTTACGACCAGATTGTTGCACGCAATATAAAGATGAAACTTTTGCAAGGGTTACACCAGCTTAAAAGCATATTTTAACTAAGCTATGTATATACCCTCGTGCAAGGTACATCACATTCTGTAAGTACCTTGCAACAAAATCGTCCCTTCTTCACCGAACTGTGAAGCGTAATGCTTCAGTATCAATTGGTTTTATCAAGTAAACCAACAGCAAATTCCAAATAATTGCGATCGCAAGGGGAAGTTTGCGAAGAAGTTTCACAACTTTGGGTTGGGAACTGCGATCGACTTCCACCAATTTTAAGTTGTAGTCTGAGCAGCGTTGTAAAAGTGGAAAAAACTTTGGATGTTCGGTATTCAGCATGACCGGAAAGGCTCGACCAGCCGTTTCGTTTGTCTTGCGAACAACTTGACGGTCAAATTCTGTTGGCTCGAGCCCCAGTAAATAGTAAAAGCTAGCCCGTTCGTGAACCGTTAGTGTATGGGTAGCAAACACTGATAACAGAAAAAAGCGACTCCACAGTTTGGCTTTCCAATTGTTCCAAAGTTTTAGTTGCGTAGACGCGGAGCGGCTTGTCGGGAGACATCGCAATAATGCCTTAAATATATCTCCGTGACGGTTTTCATCCTGACACCAACTTTCAAAGAAGCGAAAGATAGGGTAAAACTGCTTTTCTGGATGTTTTTGTAGATGGTGATAGATAATAATATACCTCCAGTAACCAATTTTTTCTGATAGGTAGACAGTATAAATTACCCATTCAATTGGGAAAAACGTATAAGTGCGGGTTTTCGTCACACTCGCAAGATCGAGTGAGAGTTTAAAGTCACCCATTGCTTTATTAAGAAATCCAGCATGACGGGCTTCATCACGAGCCATCAAATGAAATATTTCAGACAAAAGTGGATTGCGTTCTTTCAGCCTCCGCGAGAGTTCTTTAAACAGTAAAAACCCAGAGAACTCTGAAATGCATGAACGTTCTAAATAGTCAATAAAGACGCGGCGTGATTCTTCGTCAATATGTTCCCATGACTGCTCAAATGTCTCATCCCGGACAAAATGGTGACGATTGTAGTCTGCTCGCATTTCTGCAAGCATCGCTTTTAATTCAGTTTCTTGAGCAAATACATTCAAACTAGCTGCAGCTTCAAAGTCTGTGGTGTAAAACCGGGGAGTCAATAGGGTTTCTTGGTTTGGCTCTTTGATTCCTGCTTTTGCTTGCTTGGGGGTAGACTGAGGTAGAGTATTCACCATGCTTGTTCTGTTATTCAACTATCTTCTTTAATAACTATCAAGTTATAATACCTGGAGTCTTTTGACCAAAACCATTATTAAAATTATTTCTTCACAAAGTCTGTAGCGATCGCCTAGAACTGCGGAACTGTAAGGATAACCTCAAAAAAGCATTTATTAAGTTTTGAAAATTATTTAATCTTGCATTATTTAATAACTTTATAGTTATTAAGCGTAATAAATCTGGCTCAAAGGTTAAGGGACTTCCAAAATGGGTTATCATTCAAAGAATCACACACAATTACTGACACCTCCTGGCAATACACTTCCTGCGGATTCACGCGATCGCGTCAAGCAATTTATGCAGAACTTGCAGGACGAGATTTGTACAGCGTTGGAGCAACTTGACTCAAAAGCCCGGTTTCGGGAAGATCGTTGGGAGCGAGCAGAAGGTGGTGGAGGGCGTACCCGCGTGATTCGAGAAGGGCGGGTGTTTGAACAAGGCGGTATTAACTTTTCAGAAGTGTGGGGAGACAGACTACCTCCTTCAATTTTGGCGCAACGTCCAGAAGCCGTCGGACATGAATTTTTTGCTACAGGAACCTCAATGGTGTTGCATCCTCGCAATCCCTACGTGCCAACAGTACATCTCAACTACCGCTACTTTGAAGCGGGTCCAATTTGGTGGTTTGGTGGAGGAGCCGATTTAACACCGTACTACCCCTTTGCAGAAGATGCCATTCACTTTCACTCCTCGCTAAAGTCTGTCTGTGACGCCTATCATCCGGAGTATTATCCAACCTTCAAACGCTGGTGTGATGAATACTTCTATTTGAAACATCGTCAAGAACAACGAGGCATTGGTGGTATCTTCTTTGACTATCAAGATGCGAGTGGAAAGCTTTATGTCGGTTCTCAAACAGATACACCTGCAGCGCTCTACAGTCAGCAAGTAGGAACAGTCTCTCGTAACTGGGAAGATATTTTTGCCTTTGTCCAATCTTGCGGTCATGCCTTTTTACCTGCTTATTTGCCCATTGCACAACAGAGACAAGAAATAGAGTATGGCGATCGCCAACGCCAGTTTCAACTCTACCGTCGAGGTCGTTACGCAGAGTTTAACCTAGTGTATGACAGGGGAACGGTTTTTGGTCTGCAAACCAATGGTAGAACCGAATCCATACTGATGTCCCTACCACCTCTAGCCCGTTGGGAATATTGCTACGAAGTAAAACCAGGTACACCTGAAGCAAGGCTTACCGAAATCTTTCTCCAGCCCAAAGATTGGGTAAATGAGATTTCTGCACAACAATAACAACATTTTCCATTTTTTAGCTGAAGGTAGTGCAGTAGGAATGATGGTACTAGATTACAGTATTTAACTATGTACGCTGAAGGCTTGCGAACAAGAACTCTACAAGGACTTAAATAACGGGTATCTGGGGAAGGAGGTTATTTTTCTAATTAGTTTTTTAATCTCCGCTCCCCGATCCCAGTTTCCAAGCTCATGAAATTGCGGTTGTTTGGGAAGTCTTTGTAATATTCAAATATTTATTGAATGTGATTTGTGCAATTTGCATTTTACCGAATTTTACTTTCTCAAACTTGCCTTCTAAGCCAATGGAATACTGTAGCACAACAGCGTTTAAACCGAGTTTTTCTCTTAATGCATCAACAACGTGGAAAGAATTTGCACCCAACCTATCTAACTTATTGATAAAAGCAAGATGCAGCACGCGATAGCACTTCAGGTACCTATCTACCGTAACAGACTGGGATTGTACTCCTGCAACACCATAATTGCTCCATCTAACACTCGCAAAGAACGCTCAACTTCAATCGTGAAGTCAACATGGCTTGGTCTTTGGAACTCGCAATAAATTGACGAGGCTACCAGACATCCCGCGTCATTTAGGTGTATCAATTAAATTGATTTGCATATTATGCCACCAGCAAGTGACAGCAGTCGAGGTAATGGTGATACCCTTTTCACGCTCTAACTCCATATAATCCATTGTTGCACCATCTCTATCGCCCCCAACCTCTTCAATGTTTCATCAAACATCAACATTTATCTGTTCTATCTGTTTAGCAGCTTTCTCCCAAAGCTTAGCAGAAGCCTCATCTTGCCAATGAGTTCTTAAATTTTCTGCTTTTTTGTGGCATATTCGCTCTAACATTTCTAAAATTGCGGATAATGTCAATTTGTCAATTAATGTTTCTAAAATTTCCATATATTCTTTATGCATGATATATAACTCCTATTCTGCCGATTTCTTCTGACAAAACCCATATAGATGACTTTTCTACTGGCAAATCATGGATGAAGATTTGTTACTAATTTCTCCCAATATTCTGCTAACTTTTACACGCAGTTTAACTTATTTTTAAGAAAATTATGATGCGATCGCCATACAATGGCTATAAAGTTATTTTCTCATAACACTCAAGCTCCTTGATTGAGTTTCATTTTCAGCCTTATAGAGTTGTAGAAAAACAACATGAAGAACTTGTGAAGGGAAATTTTTCTTTACCAAGAACAGATATGGCTTAATTACAAATATTTATTTTATCTTCATATAAGAACATATTTACTCTTTCGCATTCCTCACAAGTTTCTCAAATTATTTTTCTATACCTAATTATAAGAAGATCATCTGTTAAAAAACTCACTTAGCCTAAGTATGAGAGGTCAATATGTTTAAAAAGATTTTAATTGCATTAGATTGCTCTGACGCAGGCAAATATGTTTTTGAACAAGGCTTTACTTTAGCAAAGATGGCTGGATCTAGTTTACTGTTGCTACACGTTTTATCTAATGAAGAAGAAGGGAGTCCTTATATACCCGTATCCACTTTTGAATACTACCCAGCAATGTGGGAACAAGTCTCAGATTTTCACCAACAGGAGTGGGACAGGTGGAAAAATAAAGGTGTAGAGATGTTGCGAGCATTATGTGCTCAAGCAAACATAGCTGATGTGAACACTGAGTTTAGACAAATTCCTGGCAATCCCAGTCGAGTCATTTGTGACTTAGCTCAGAGTTGGAACGCAGATCTTATTATCATTGGACGTCGAGGTCACTCTGGTTTAGCAGAACTGTTGCTCGGTAGCGTCAGTAATTATGTCCTTCACCACGCTCCTTGTTCAGTTCATGTCGTGCAACTTCCTCTTAGCAATAAAGGAATTGAAGTTGTCAAAGAAAGCGCAAGTGTTTCCATCTCCAAATAATTTTCTAAGTAGAACTGCAACATTAAAGTCTATCTAACTTGCCCAGCGTTTGCGCTATTAATTTGCACAGCAGAACGGGCGTTCTCACTCTTTTTACAAAAGTGATGCTAACTGAGGCTGTGCAAATTAAAAAATGATTAGTTGAGTTGGATAAATATTCAAGAGTCCCAATAAATTAACAGTTGAGGTTTAGCAGCACTGCATTAAGTTATAAGCTGTTTGTGAGAACTATGTAAACATGACTTCAAGAAGAATTTTTGTAACTGGTAGGACAGATCGGCTCAGACCCACTTTTTGCCAGTGCTAGATCCTGTAGAAATTTTTGGTGTTATGACATCATTACAGCAACTTTTAAACCAGTGGAAGATCCAATTAAAGCAAGTCAATCGGCAAATGTACCAAGCTAGTGATGAAATAGAAAGACGGATAGAAAAATGCACAGCAGAGCTTTCTCAAACAAAGGTGCTACTCCAAAGGGAAATGGAAAATTGCAAGCAATTAGAAGCACAAATCACATTTCAGACTTATATTCTGTCCAAGGTAAATGATGCAGTAATTGTTTTTGATTCTCAAAATCGCATTACTTCTTGGAACCAAGCAGCAGAAAAGTTATATGAGTATAAAGCTGAGGAAGTTCTTGGTCTCAAGTTGGAAGAAGTGAATCGCTATTGCTCGAGCAAAGCAGAGGATGAACAGGCTGCTTACAATCCATTAGCAGCGAGAGGGATTTGGCAAGGAGAGAATATTCATTATAAAAAGAATGGAGAAGAAATTTACGTTGAGTCATCGATTGGCTTATTAACAGATGATAACGGTGCCGATCGCGGTTTTCTTGCTGTAGTCCGCGATGTTACCGAACGCAAACAAGGTGAACAACAGTGCCAACAACTTCTTGCTCAAGAAGAAGCCGCCCGTATGGACGCAGAGGCAGCAAAAAGTAAAATTTTTAATATTCTTGACAGGATTGCTGATGGTTTCTTGGCTCTAGATTGCGAGTGGCGGTTCACCTATGTCAATCGCCAAGCAGCCAAGATCTTGCACAGAACCCAAGAGCAGCTCGTTGGCAAAAACGTTTGGGAGGAATTTCCCAACGCCATTACTCTAGCATTTTATCGCGAGTATCACAGGGCAGTAACACAACAGGTCACTGTTGAATTTGAGGAATTTTACCCGCCACTTAACACTTGGTTTGAAGTACACGCCTATCCCACACGGGATGGCTTATCAGTTTATTTCCAAGACATTACCAAGCGTAAGGGAGCAGAACACAAAATCAACCAGCAAGCAAATTTACTAGATATCGCCACAGACGCCATTCTCGTTTGCAATTTAGAACACCAAATATTATTCTGGAATAAAAGCGCGGAACGTCTGTATGGATGGCAAGCAGGTGAAGTTGTAGATAAAAATGCTAACAAGCTTTTGTATAAGGAAACATCACCTCAACTAGAAGAAGCCATTTTGACTGTTTTGGAACATGGGTCTTGGCAAGGAGAGTTGAGCCAAGTACCAAAAGATTGCAAAAACATCATCGTTCAAAGTCGCTGGACACTAGTACGCGATCGAATGGGACAACCCCAATCAATTCTTATCGTCAACACTGACATCACTGAGAAGAAACAACTTGAAGCGCAGTTTTTCCGCGCACAGCGGCTAGAAAGCCTTGGTACCCTAGCCAGTGGTATCGCTCATGACTTCAACAATATACTGACACCTATTTTGATCATCGCTCAACTGTTGTCACATAAATGTTTTGCTTTTGATGAGGAAAATCGAGAACTCTTGAAAACGGTAGAAGACAGCTCTAAACGCGGTGCAGATCTTGTCAAGCAAATTCTATCGTTTGCACATGGAACTGAAGGCAAGCGCGTTCACCTACAAGTCAGACACTTGTTAAAGGAAATGAAACGAATTCTTGAAAGTACATTTCCAAAATCTATTGAAATTAATATTGATGTACTAACCCAAAATCTTTGGACAATCCGAGTAGACCCCACTCAACTCCATCAGGTTTTGCTAAATCTCTGCGTCAATGCTCGTGATGCCATGCCTAACGGGGGTACTCTTAGTCTTTTGGCTGAGAATGTCTTTGTTGATGAAAACTATGCCAGGATGAATTTAGATGCCAAAGTCGGTTCTTTTGTTGCGATCGCAATCTCAGATACAGGATGTGGCATTCCTCCAGAAATACAAGAGCGTATTTTTGAACCCTTTTTTACAACTAAAGAAAAGAGTCAAGGCACGGGATTGGGTTTATCAACCGTTCTTGGTATCGTTAAGAACCATGGGGGGTTTGTAAACGTACATAGTAAATTGGGCGAAGGCAGCCAATTTAAGGTTTACTTACCAGCTAGTGATACACAGGTAACACAAGAAGTTTGTGATATTAGGATGCCCACAGGAAATGGAGAATTAATTCTCATTGTGGACGACGAAGAAAATATTCGAGAGGCGACAAAAAGCTCACTAGAAAACTATAACTACAAAATCCTAACAGCTAACGATGCTATTGGGGCATTCTCACTCTACACTTTACACAAACAAGATATTAGTTTGGTATTGATGGATATACAGATGCCATTGATGGATGGGCTAAATGCTATTCGCATCTTAGAAAAAATAAATCCCTCGGTCAAAATTATTGCTATTAGTGGGATTTCACACAATCAAAAGCTTCTAGAAGCTCATAGTATTGGTGTGAAAGCATTTGTGTCTAAACCATACATGATACAGGAATTATTGGATACCATTAAATGTGTTTTAAGTATGCCATAAATAACTACAAAGAAACTGAGGTATTACTATGGATCTTATCAGAGGGCTAAAACAATATTCTAAAAGAATACTAGTATTAATCTTTATTCTGCTCTTGGCATCCCTAATATCAGGTTTTTCTTAAGATTCCTCAAGCAATCCTATAGCCTTCAAAATAGAATTCTGAACGGCAGGCGCTATCTCAGGAGCGGAGACGCTACGCGAACAACGGGGGTTACCCGAATGGCACGCTCGAAGTGCGACGCGGAGACTTGGAGACACACCAGACGCGGAGGGTTCCCCCCTGTCAAAAATTATCATTATAAATTTTGTATATTTTATTTTCTGGAAGTCCCTAAAGAATGATAAATTCCGAATTGGATTGAAACGTCTTAACTCGGCTACTTCAAGCAGATTCGTTCTTAAGTTTTACTCCTTTGGGAGAACAGATAAAGTCTAAAAAATTCCTAGAATGCAATTACCAAGCAATAAATTTGGTATCTCCTAGTTTGGGACTAACTAGGAGTTTTTTAATTTCTCTTACTGACCATCTATATCTTAAGAAATAAATCCAAATTTTCTCATACTTAAGACTTGTGAATAATTAGTTCTGATGACAGATTGGACATTTAGGTTGGAATTGTTATTGTGTCATTGTTAGATAAAAAAGTTTATCCCCTAATAGAACAATGAACATTATTGCTTGGATTGTTTTAGGTTTGATTGCAGGTGCGATCGCCAAGGCTATTTACCCCGGTCACCAAGGTGGTGGAATTTTGGGAACAATCTTGTTGGGAATTATCGGTGCTTTTGTTGGTGGTAGCTTGGGTGTATTCTTCAGCACGGGACAATTCTCGCTAGCGGCGACTACTCTTAGTATCCCCGGTATCGCGTTAGCAGTTGTTGGTGCTCTTGTGGCTATTTTTATATGGAATTTATTTACCCGTCGTGCGGTGTAATCAACTGAAGTACGTTTAATTTATAGTAAACCTCAGGGAGCTAATTTCTTTATTTTTATCCCTGAATTTAATAATGATAGCGCTACCCTAACTTGAGGGTAGCGCTATCATTATTAACACTTCACAAGTGCTTTGATACGAATGAAACCATTTCAACTGATTAAATAAGTAGAAAGGCGCAAAAAAAAAGTATGTAAAGAAAAGTAAAGTGACCTAAAAACCTCTTCCCTTCTGCCATCTGCCTTGATTTTAAATGCGTTTTCCCTGAACTCTCCCCCAGTCTCCCTCTCGGTCAACATGATAAAATGAAAGGCAGCACAGCTTACCAAATCCTTATGGTGTTGGCACATATTCAACCGGGCGTTGCTGGTTTAGGAGGGAATTACGGCGATCGCGAAGCGCAAGCTGTACTCAGCTTATCGAAAAGCAAGCTCGCACTATCCCTCCCTTGATAAACTCTGTATTGTGATGTAGATGCAAGTACAGAGATGGCAAAAATTGAACGGGAGTCCATTAACTTTAAACTACCCAAAACACTAACCAAAGTACTTAGAGAGAAAGCTCGCGAGCTCGACACTACAGCAACCGATTTGGTCATCCAGGGGTTGGAACACGTTTTGGATTTGGCTCCCAGTACGGATAATGGTATAGATACCCGTTTGCATCAAATCGAAGTAGAACTAAAGCGATTGGCAGTTTGTACAGAAAATTCCGTATACAGCGCTACAGAAGCTGTTTCCTCACAACGCCTCAGTCAATTAGAACAACAGATGAAAGAACTGACCAATCGATTGTCACTTATTGAAGAAGCCTTGGTGCAGATGCAAAGCAGCTCGGGAAGTTACAGTCGTCGTCGATCCTCCGGGTACTCGCACTACACTCAACTCACTATAGAGCTGCAACCCATGCTAGAAGAAAACCTTGCCAAAAGACTTGCAGTCACTCTCGCTACCCTACGCAACCAGCGCGAAACTTTAAGCCAAAAGGATTTTTTATCATGGTCTCGCTCTCGCGATACTAACAGTATGGGGTGGCGCTACGAACAGAAGGACAAGCTTTATTATCCGGTGAAGTAAAAATAAAAAAGACAAACGTACTCATAGTGCGCTTTACACTTCTGCCTTTACATAGAGCAGAAGCACGATCGAATTTCTCTCTATAAGAATAGGTACTAAAAAAAATTCCGCCGTTGGGTTAGCTAGCAATAGCTGGCTGAAGATAGAAGGGATTTTGCTTACATATTGACAGAATGAAACCATCAGATCGATATTGGCTTTGTTATGAAAAGTTTCATTCTTGGTAGCCTATCTCTACTGCTGCTATCTACCACAACTGTACCTATTGTTAAAGCCGAAAACAGAGCGGCCAATCCCAATGTGTTAAGCGGTGCATCATCCTCTACTCAGATAGAACCTTTCAATCTCGTTCACTTAGCTTATCAAGGATACCTTAGAGACCAAGGCATTCCTGGTTATGGTGCTCTTATTATGGCTTACCAAGTTAAACAAATTAGTGCTGAAGATATTGTTCGGAGTGCAGTTAAATCGAATATACTGCCACCACAAGCGATAGACGATCGCGCATATAGGAACGCTGTTAATCTTCAATTAGAAAATTTGAGAATTAAATAAGCAAAAAAATCTCTACATTTTTTCTCGTGGGATGGGTCTGCCCATCCCTTTGTCAAATTAAACCCAAATATCAGAGGTGGAATCGCCGCCCGGATAGCGCATTTCATGAGCGCGAGACGGACCTCCTGGTTCTTGACCAAAATCAACGTAGAAATTTTCGTTGATTCTTAATCCTCCCTTTTCAGTGTCACAGTCAATTTGTAACAAGTATGAACCTGTCTTAGATAAGTCAGGATAAAACTGGTTATCCCAGGTACTAAACAGAGAGTTGGTAGCATACAACCGCTTGCCATCAAGACTCAGTTGTAGCATTTGCGGTCCGGCTGCTAGCTTTTTACCCTGTACTGTACTTCCTTTGCCTAACAAACCACCACACCAAACTTGACCTGTTAATTTGGGTTGGGAGGGATCGACAATCTCATATTGGCGAATATCACCATGCAGCCAGTTGGAAAAATAGACGTAGCGATCGTCTAGTGAAATTAAAATATCAGTAATTAATGATGGCACGGGAATTGGCCAACCCTCTACCTCAACGGATGGAATATCTATAACTTTTTCCACATCCCAATGTCCGTTGGATTTGTGCCAATGCCAAACATTACTACTAAGTGCTGCTCCTACAAATCCGTGAGTGCTATCGGGATTGTGGTGAAAACGAACTTCCAAGGGAATTAATCCTTCTTCACCCAAATCAACACTTTGAATAATGTCACGTTTTGACCAATCCCAGAAATGCAAGTGCTGACCGTATTTTCCCTCCGTCACATCATTTAGGTCAAAGCCGGGATAAAATGTTTTGGGGGAACCCCACTCACTACTGACCATAACATTATGACGGGGTTGATACCAAAAATCGTAGTTAAAGCGCATACCTTCGGCTTTGCTTTCCCAACGCCCTGCAATCTCAAAGTTTCCATCAAGCAATAGAAAACCACCAGGACCGTTACCTTCGCGATCGCCAAGCATGGAAATCATCACACGACCATCGGCAAGGCAGTGGACTGTATGGGGAGCCGTCAGGTTAGTTTTTTCACGAATTTCTTCTGGTTCGATGACTTTATGAATTTTGGGCGCTTTGGCATTCGCTGTGTCAATAATGTAAATTCTACTAGAACGTATACCCGGAATCACTAAAAACCGACGCGATTTACTTGTGTCATTGTGGCATGAACTACAGGTGTTCCAACCAAAATGATGCAATTCATCTCCTATATAGGGCATTGGTAAGCGATGAATAATTTGAGAGTACGTGGGAGAGTCTGGGTCAACGTCTATAGTTGCCAAGTAATCTGGTTCTTCAATCCCCGTACCCGTGTATAGTGCGATGGTATAGAGAATTTTTTCGCGTTCTGCTTTCATTGCTACTTCTGGAGAAGCGTAACCGGGACCGCAGCAAGCATGAGCCATATTGTTAATATCTCCAACAAGTGACTTTAAAATTACAATGGGAAAATCTAGTCCTCACAGCAGAGGAATATATCAAAAACTACACCCTTATAACTCATCGAGCTTAAAAAATACGGTAATTATATAGATTTATGTTTTTAAAATGCGATCGCATTTTAAAAGAAAGAGTTTTCTATCTTATCAAAACTTATGACTGTGCGATCTTTTTGTATGCGAAAATCAACAGAATTATATTACAAAATATAAGTTGACTTTCATATAGATTAATAATATTACTGAAAAATTAGTATAGAGATATACATATATTATTTCTTATACTTGGGATAGATGATAATGCACTACAGTATGCCGCACCTTCTATATGTGTGGGGATACGTTGGGTAAAGAAAGGAGAGGGAGAACTTGATTGGTCAACTGGCTTCACATCTGGCTGCCCCCAGTCAAGGTTTTGTAAGGGTTGTAAGTGCTATAGTTATTAGCGTTGGGTCCCTGGTACTGATAGGTTGGGTTTTAGACTTTGTACAACGCAGAAGTGTCCCACAATTTGGAGTTTGTGAGTGCCTGCACAGTTGGGAACTTCTCCCTGGTACGGGAGGGGATGGGATTAGCTATTGTACGGAAAGGTGCAGAATGCATGGGAGGGTTGGCTGGCGTGGATTCTCTAATCAACCAAGGAAGCCGTTTTTGGGTAAAATTTAAGGCGGTGAAGCAGTGAACAGTCTAAATAATGCAACAATTTTACTTGTTGAAGATGAACCGGCTGATGTTTTTAGAGTGCAAAGAGCTATACGTAAAGCCAATTTACCGATTTCCCTGGAAGTGGTAAGCGATGGGGAACAAGCAGTACTTTATTTAAGCGGAGAAGCACCTTATGAAGATCGTTTGCGCTATCCCTTACCAATGCTCATGTTGCTGGATCTCAAACTCCCCCGGCTTTCTGGTTTTGAAGTTCTAGATTGGTTGAGAGAATCAACGGTAAAACATTTACCAGTGGTAGTTTTGACTTCTTCTGAGGAACAAGTAGATATAGATCGTGCCTATGCTCTCGGAGCTAATTCTTATTTAACCAAGCCTATTGACTTCAATACTTTATTTGAAATGATCCAAGCAATTGGAACTTATTGGATTACGCTCAATCGCTCGCCCTATGCGAGAGCCGATTAGCAACAAAATATGGCAACCTTTACTGAGAAGGTATTCAGGTGAGCTGTAAATGACAGGGATAACATTACAGAAAAAGACTGTTTTAGTTGTAGAAGACGAACTATCTGACCAATTTCTCCTTCAAAGAGCATTTGGTCAAATCAATCAAGAAGAATTTGCTCTTCACGTTGTCAAAACTGCAGAAGACGCAATACTTTATTTGCAGGGATCTGAACCATATCAAGAACGAGCAGTGTACCCCCTACCCGTTTTGATTGTTCTGGATTTAAGACTCCCTGGTATGTCAGGTTTGGAATTGCTGAAATGGATTAAAAAACAACCACATTTCAATCATTTACCTATCATCGCTTTGACTGCTTTTGGCAATCGGGATTTGCCTCGCGCTTATGATTTGGGTATTGACTTTTATTTACTCAAACCCGTAGAAACAAATACGTTAGCTGAAATTTTGTCTGGATTAGGCATATACAGTCACGGTGCTGAAAAACCAGAGAACTCTTAGTATCACAACGCTAGGCGATCGCTGCACAGTCCTTGATGGCGTTGTTGTAATTGATACATATGGTGAAAGAGACTCCAGCAGTATTCTTCTGGCAAACCACAAGTGACAGCACCTCGGAGAACAATATTGAAGTACCAGTCGTTAGGAGCAACTTCTTCTGAAAGCTTATCAACGACAACATAAGTACGGACATTTTTGTATACCCTTCCTTCACAGTGAATGTCCACGTATTCATGGCGATAACCTCCTTGGGGGACATCTTCTCGCTTATCCAAGCGATCGCTCAAGCGCCAAGGTAATTGATAAAGTACTCCTCTAACACTGGTTTTCGTGTCTTTTACCACATCTAAAACACCACACTTGCGAGTTGGCGAGATGCGATAAAATCCCAATCGATATCCTTTCAATGTACCTGTACCAATCACATAGGGATGCGTCTTTTCACCAAGAGAGCGTTTTAAATCAACAGGACACATACACGAACCGTAAGCAAAGTAATAAAACGTTGAATCGTTCGCTTGTACCTGTTGTAACTCCGAATTTACACTGTCAGGATTATAAGTTTGTACCCAACTGTATTGAATGTGCCCAGATTGGTTGCTCATTGTTATTCAAGTAATATTAACTATTAAATATATTATGTTACACGATTATACTTAATTCTTTACATATTTGATAGAGTAACCGTATTATACTGGCACTGCATTCTTTCCTCGTTCCCAGGCTAAGCCTGGGAATGAAGGATAATACTTTAACTCTAGTAAACTCGATTCATCTGAACCCAAGTCTTAACGACAAGCCGTAAATCTTCAGGCAAGCTGTTTTGAGAGATGTCATTATACCGTACAGAACCCCTAGGGCTTGTTAAAGTATAAGTAATGTAATCAGCACTACCTCTAGTTGCTGGATAGTCCAAATTATTGAACACATCCCTTTCTTGCTTGAGTAACTGCTGAAACCTCCGTACCTGTTCCAAAGGAATGCGATAGACGCTACGTTCGGAGTCATTCTCATCACCAATCCGAACGCGAATTAAACTTCCATCATCCAGTAGAACTGTTTCATAAGTTCTACCAGCAATACCACCAGTCGCAATTTGCCGGAAAACAATACCGCGTTCCAAGGGTCTTGGTAATTGACTGCGCGGTATGGGAACTGCTTGAAAACCATTGTTATTAGCAATTGCACTTGCTCTTTCATCAAAGATTGCAGTACCTGATTCCGCAACGCGGTAAATTAAAACCTGTTGACCATCACTGATTGTGACTCTCCAACCGGGTACAACAGTTGCTGCACATAAAGCCAGTGGATCTGGTATCCCCAAACAGCTGTCAGGCCACTGCTGTCTGTCAACTTCAACTATTTGCAACTGTGAAACTGACAATCCAGAACGCTCGGAAGCTCTCACTAAAATTCTCTCAGCAAGGCGTCTTGGCAGATTCACATTGGGTGTTTCACCGTACTGTTGGGTGTCTAGCCTCACTTCTTCAGCATCGGGAGCGGCATGAAAGACTAAAGTTTCTCTGCCAGTTCCTACGCGCACTTTCCAAGCTCTTATCGCAACTTCGGTACAAGTCTCGCCCGGACGGGGCAGATTTAAACAACCATCAGTCGTCACTTGTTCGGCGTCAACAATACGTAACTGAGAAATTGCCAATCCTGTAAAATTCGATGCAGCTTCTAAGACAACATTGCCGACTCTTTGGGGTAATCTACCATTTGTGATGCTGCTTTCTCTTTGATTGAGTCTAACAACAGAACCTGTTGTATTGGTATGATAAACCAACCTTTGTTCTCCTGTACCCACAACTAAACGCCAACCAGGTACTACTGTTTGGGCACAAGTTTCACTCAACTTTGCTAAATTCAAACAACTATTGTCCCAATTTCTTTTGTCAATTTGAACGATCGCCAATTCCTCAACTGGTAATTCCAAACGTCCGGATGCAGTTTGTAAAACGGCATTTCTAACAGAATTTGGCACACCACTTTGAACTTGTTTTGCCAAACGGATGTAACGCCCAGTACTATTGGTATGATAAGTCCAGTTTTGGCTGCCATCAGAAAGGATAACTCGCCAACCAGGGACTCTGGCTTGGGTGCAAAGTTCGTTTTTGGTTGGTAAATCCAAGCAACCATTGCGCCAAATACGCTGGTTGTAATCAGTGATTTCTAGATTTTTAATAGGAATGCGATTTTTACTGGCAACATCTCGTTTAACTGCAGAAGCTACTGAAGTTGGTAAGCCGTTATTTTTACTATTTTGCTTTAGAGATTTATTTGGTTTTGCTGCGGAAATCTTTGCCGGAGACGCAGTTACACCTTCAGGCACCGCGATCGCCCCTCCAACAGATAAAATGCTAGATAATACTAAGGCAGTCAAAATCTGCGCTTGTTTCGTGGTACTATAAATTTTAGGGATGTGTCTCATGGTAATGTTCGAGCAATAATCATTGTCAGAACGTTGTATGCAACGTCCGATCGTCAGTCAGTAGTTATCAGTGAAAAGGCAAAAACTAATAACTAGTAGCTATCAGTTGAAAATCAAGATATCTTACAGCAGCGCTCTTAGAGACAGCAGTCTTGTGTATCTTCTCAACCAGATACCGCTATGGACGCTAGAAAACTCGCTATTTGTTCCTCACGTTTTTTAGTTGTTAATGACAGATCGAGCAAGCAACCATTTCCCTACTCTGTCCCGGCTTAATGCTCATCGTGTCCATCGAACCTAATAGTACAAGCTGCCCAATTTTTGAGATCTGGCGCAAGCCAAACAAGCTTTTGTAAAATTTCATCATTAACCCATAGGACTAAAGGGTGTTGAAACCGTTTTCGCAACTCGTCTCGCATGATGTTCGTAGAGACTAGGAGTTGATTGATGGCAATCACTGATTCTAAACCTCCGATCACTAAAGCTTGAGGTCGAGCAGAACCAAGCAAATCGTTAACAGTTGTATAAAATGTTTCAGAATTGGCAGGCAGAGTAATTTCATTGATTTCTGTTGGACAAAATTCCTTTAATAAATGGAGTATTTGTGTCTGCTTCACAGTGGAGTGACAGCAGGCTAAGAGCAATGAAAACTCTCCTTGAGAAACCTGAATTGCTCTTACAAGTCTCTGAATGGGAACTGTAACGTTTACTTTACTGTCTTGTGAATGAGCTAAGCCGAGCATTGACTTGTCCGAATTTTGTCCTAATAAGCTAAATTTACCAGCAAAAGACTTCGACCACATTTAGGTAAGTACTGAAGTTGTTGTATTAAAAATATCGCCATTTGTTATAAATACATAAAATTCTCCTCAATTTTAAGAAAAATAAGCACACCCATTAGCCTCATATTTACTGCTACAAATTTATTTTGTTACAAAAGTAAAATACACAACAGGAATAAGCAATTTCGTAACAAGAACAAAACTTAACATTTGATGAAAAAAATAATGGGTTTGATAAGGTATTCATATTGTCAGTAGGCTGCAAAATCACGGAGTTCTTGAAGGAAATCAGAGTTGGGAGGCTCAATCTCTGCCTTTGTCCTTTGAAGAAGTTGAAAACGCATTCGCGTTCATCTATTTTTGGTCTGCACAACGGAACCGCCATCTATCCCCTCTCACAAATGAAAGGGGGTAAACCAAGCAAAATTAACTTATTCTAAGAATTAGTACAAAATCAACGATGAAACAATTTTTTCTTAACTTATGTAATGCAGTACATATAATGATAAGGCAAGCTCGTAGAAACAAAGTCTTCTTAGCATTCTTGGTTGCTATAACCTTTGTGACTGCGGTGATATCCTCATTTCCCTCATTTGCTCAAAATAATTTGCGTCCGCAGACATTTGAGTTACGCGGAGTCTGGTTAACTAATATAGACAGTAACGTATTGTTCGATCGCAATCGGCTTCAAGATGCTTTGCAAACTCTGAAAAACCTAAACTTCAATACGGTGTATCCCACTATTTGGAATTGGGGTTACACGCTCTATCCAAGTAAGGTAGCACAAAAAGTGATTGGGCGATCGCTAGACCCAGTTCCCGGACTGCAAGGTCGAGATATGCTCAAGGAAGTTGTTGAAGGCGGTCATAGAAAAGGCTTAACAGTCATTCCCTGGTTTGAGTTTGGCTTTATGGCACCCGCCGATTCACAATTAGCTAAAAATCGTCCTCAGTGGCTCACAAGTCGTCAAGATGGCAGCAAGATCTGGAAAGAAGGTACCCATGACCGAGTTTGGTTAAATCCCTTTCTCCCGCAAGTACAACAATTTATACAAGAATTAATTGTTGAAGCTGTAAAAAACTACGATATTGACGGCATTCAATTCGACGATCACTTCGGTTTACCTTCGGAATTGGGGTACGATCCCTATACAATTGCATTGTACAAAAAAGAACATAATGGCAAAGCTCCTCCAAAAAATTCAAAAGACCCTGAATGGGTACAGTGGAGAGCAAATAAAATAACTGACTACATGAAACGCGTTTTTACAGCTATCAAAGCAGCCAAAAAAACGTGCTTGGTTTCAATAGCACCAAACCCCCAACGTTTCTCCTACGAATTTTTCTTAGCAGACTGGGCGCGTTGGGAAAGGATGGGGCTGGTTGAAGATTTAGTTATCCAAGTCTATCGCAACGATCTAAATGTCTTTGTGAGCGAATTAGAGTACCCAGAAGTCAAAATAGCCCGAAGCCATATTCCTGTCAGCATAGGAATTATTACTGGATTAAAAGGCAAATATGTTCCCATACAACAAATACAGACTCAAGTCCAAAAAGTGAGAGAACGCAAGTTTGTTGGAGTTTCCTTCTTCTTCTATGAAACTCTTTGGAATATGGCTGGTGAAAAGCCACAACAACGACAGTTAGCCTTCAAAAATATCTTTCCTCAACCTGTTGCCTATCCAAATCTGCTCGCAGGTTGGAAACCATAATGGCTAATGGCTAATTGCACCATTGGTTCGTCGCATTAATTTTGCTGGTTTGGTCTGAGTTGTCATTAATTTCTACAGCGAAGACAGCGCAACTACAAACCTATCAAAACTTTTGCGGCAAACCACTATTAGCCATTAGCCCTCCGGGTTCGCCAGTCCCCAGGGCGTGGGAAACCCGCCTGCAGGGCTGGACTCACCATTAGCCAATTCCCAAACGTCCTGCTAAAGCAGGAGTTAAGGGTAGCAGAGTGGCTACCATCAAGAACAACGCTAACAGACCTAAAGCAGCGCGTGCGTCATCTGGTTCGCTAATTTCATTTAAGCTGGGACGTTCTAAATCCCTTTGTAAAAACAAAATTACAATTGCCCAATACATGGCAAGAGGAGTTCCCAGAGAAACTAACGCCAGCACAATTAATGTTGCTACTGTTGCTCTTCCTGCAATTTTGCGTCCGTAAATAGCTTGTACGATGCGACCACCATCTAGTTGACCTGCAGGCATTAAATTAAGAGCGGTAATAACTAACCCCAGCCAACCAATAACGACTAGAGGATGTATATCTACTATGGCAGACTGTAAAGTAGATCCAAGAATAACCCGCGATAGGGTTCCTACCAAAATCGAACTTGAAAAAAATTCGTTTGGTAGTTGAAACAAACTACCTGGATGGGAAAGTAGTAACCCTGTCACGAGCATCAACAGAGAAATAATTCCTCCTGTAGCTGGTCCTGCTAAAGAAATATCAAAGAGAACCTTACGGTTGGGTATTAAAGATTCAAAACGGGTGATCGCACCAAATGAACCAATTTGCACCGCAGGGAGAAAGTAAGGCCAACTTAAGCGGACTTGATGACGGCGAGCAAGTAACCAATGACCAATTTCATGAGCTACTAAGATTGTTATGATACCCGCGCTAATGGGCAAAGCTTCCTGAAATCGTGCCGGGGTTGAGAAGAAATCAAAATTTAGTAACAATCCACCTGTTTCTAAACTTGTAGCAATGGTTGCTAGCACCAAGATAACCCCAAAGATTCTTTGCGGTACAGTCATTGGGCGGGGATCGTTACGGGATGGGAGGACAATCATCACAGGTTTGCCATCTGTGTTTTCCACTAAAAAAAGACGGTACTTATTTCCCAGGCGCTCGTGTAGACTTTCACTCAACTGAGTATGTACTTTTTCTGCATCTCCTCGGAGATTACCTTTAAAGATGGCACCTTCTTGGTAAGCAATCGTTTCTGTCGTAAAAAAGGTATCTATACCAAAGATACTTTTGATAACACTCAAATCTTCTTCTGGAATTGGCATTACCTCAAGTTCAACTTGAGCAACAGTAGCCGGACTTGTGGAGTTATTTGTAATGCCACGTTCTTGTGAGGCAACAGAAGCCAGCCTTTCAGTTGCTCGTTGTTTGAGAATCGCATCTTGACCAGCAGCGCGTAGCTGTCTCCCGATATAAATGTACACTCCTGCAGAAACTATCAACAAGAACAAAATACTCACTATGTTGATATAAACTCCTGCGGCAAACAACCCAAAAAACAATAACCAGGGAGTCATCAGCACGACCGACTGTAACCAGGCAAGGATTCCTAGTTTGCCATATGGTTTGGCGCGATAAAAGCCCCAACCCAAGATTCCAAAAGCGACCAGCACAATTGTGGCAATAATAGGTGTTTCTGATGAAGTTAACATTTTTTCTTAATCCTTCTGAAACCAGGCCTGAGTAAGTCAGTTGTTTTGTAGATATTATTAATCTATAACGAACCTTGCATCGGCAACGGTTTTAGCAGTAGATGAAGAGTGGGTGATAAAGCCTACAACATGAGTACTTAGTGCTGTCTTTCTGCCTTCTATCTAAAATTTGTGATTGATTGCTCAATCACTTGACCTCTTATAAAGTAAGATATTATATTTTTTTACAAATCTATACAAAACTTCAAGCTTGGTGATTGAGCATTGAGTGGAATCAAGACTCACTTATTGAAAAAAACTCTACCCCTTTTGCTAAGCCTTATAAGAAAGGGGTTTAAAAGCCTCTCTCCCATAGATTGCAGGTTGAGGGCGAGGGTTTGTTCAAATGTAACTTCGATTGGTAAGCAACTCACTCCGCTCCAGGTTTTGCAAAAATTTATACATTTAAATGTATATTTTTATACATAAATAAAAACGTTTTTCTAGAAAATTCCCATCTGTATATGGATTTTAATTTTTGAGATAAGTAAATACAAGTGCTAGTTATTCAGTAAACGATAATTGTATACGTAACCTTATGGAGCTATATCTATAATTTAAGCAAAAACAAATTTAGGTATTTATACTTTTATGTACTAATATAAAATAAAAGATAAAAAGTAACGTTAAGTAAACTTGGGCGAAATTGCATAAGACTAGAAAGGAAATATTGATAGAGCATTTGTTAGCTCAAAGGATATTTTCCTTGAGGTCTGGAATGCAAAGCCTTTTTCAATCGCATTAAAGAGGAAAATAAGGGAGTGAATTCGCAAACCCTTACACAAAATCAAAACAATCGACGATACGATCCAGAAACGATCGCCCGCTACTATGGCTATCGTCCCTGGCTGGGTTGGTCAAGAGCAGCGACAATTATTTGGTCTTTCGTTTGGTTTATACTTTGTCTTAAGTGGGATGAATGGCAAAATCAAGAGGAGCAAAACAAGCTAAAGCGAGCTACTCAATTGCGGCGGTTACTAACTCGCTTGGGTCCAACTTTTATTAAAGTAGGTCAAGCCCTCTCAACGCGACCAGACCTTATCCGTAAAGACTACTTGGACGAACTGGTAAAGCTACAAGACCAATTACCGCCATTTGAGAATGCGATCGCTTTCCAAATTATCGAAAGTCAACTGGAGCGATCTATAGACGAAATTTTTAGCGAGTTGTCGCCAAATCCTGTAGCAGCTGCGAGCTTGGGACAAGTTTACCGAGGTAGGTTGATAACTGGCGAAGAAGTGGCTGTAAAAGTACAGCGTCCCAATTTACGCCCCACTCTCTCGCTAGACCTTTATCTCATGCGTTGGGTTGCAGGTTGGATAAGTCCTTGGTTGCCCCTCAACCTCGGTCATGACCTCACAATGATAGTAGACGAGTTTGGCATAAAATTATTTGAGGAAATAGATTATCTCAACGAAGCCCGCAATGCCGAAAAATTTGCGACTAACTTCCGCAACGACCCTCAAGTGAAAGTGCCAACTATATATTGGCGTTATACCAATCTCCATGTTCTTACCCTAGAGTGGATTGATGGTTTTAAACTAACAGATACTAAGAGTATTCGTGCAGCAGGTTTAGACCCAAACGCGATCGTTCAAATTGGCGTGACAGCAGGTTTGCAACAACTTTTAGAACACGGGTTCTTTCACGCTGACCCCCATCCAGGCAATTTATTTGCCACGCCCGATGGTCGTATGGCATATATTGACTTCGGAATGATGGATCAATTGAATGAGACGACCAAAGAAACTTTGGTAGATGCTGTTGTGCATCTAGTGAACAAAGACTATAGCGACTTAGCAGAAGATTACGTAAAGTTAGGTTTTCTCACCCCAGATACAGATATTCGCCCCATCATACCAGCATTAGAAGCGGTTTTAGGGGATGCCATTGGGAAAAATGTTAGCGATTTTAACTTTAAAACTATCACTGACAATTTTTCGGAACTCATGTATGAGTATCCTTTCCGGGTTCCCGCTCAATTTGCTTTGATTATTCGTTCCTTGGTAACTCAGGAAGGTATTGCCCTAAGCTTGAATCCGGACTTCAAAATTGTTGAGGTAGCATATCCCTATGTAGCAAGACGATTGCTAACAGGAGAATCGCCCCAATTACGCCGACGATTGCTGAATGTACTTTTTAAGGATGGCAAATTCCAGTGGCAAAGATTGGAGAGTTTGCTTGCGATCGCTAGAACTGACGGTAACTTTGATGTGTTACCTACAGCACAATTAGGGTTCCAATACTTGCTTTCTGAGGAAGGCAAGTTTCTTCGGAAACAGTTAGTCCTTGCGCTTACTGAAGACGATCGCCTTCATACCGAAGAAGTTCAAAGGTTGTGGAATTTAGTCAAAGATGATATACAGCCCGCCCGCCTGTTAAATGTAGCAATAGAAGTGCTAACAGAATTATCTAGAGAAGGTGTGGCTTCCATATTACCAAAAGCTGCCGCAGCTTTTAGTAGCAAACCATAAAAATTGGCTAGTTGCTAATGGCTCACAGCTAATGGTAAGAGTGCAATTAACAATCAACAATTAGCATTCTTGCTACAGGAGTTTTCATGTACTACTATCCTCAACAGCCACCTTACTTTTTATTGGTAGTTGGACTTTTTGCAGCACTTGCTTCCGGTTTAGCCTTAGCTGGAACATTAAAATCTATAGTACAAAAATGGCAAAGCGATGGTGCAGAAACTTCTGGTTCTCGAATGTCTGTCAAACAACTGTCAGTACCATTTCTAGGCATAACAGCAGGTACGTGTTTATTTCTTTGTTCGGGTTTTGAGATCTTTGGTTTTCCGCCTTTTCTTGCCTATGCAGTTGGTTTACCAGTAGCCATTCTAACTTGCTTGCTTGTTTGGTTGCAATTGGGAAGTATGCTGGCTTATGTTGAACGTCAAGGAATGCGATCTCTAGATTTAGATTCTTTGCCCTAGAGATGTTGTAAGTGATTCGGAATAAGAGGGTGGACAAATTGTCCACTCTGTTTAGTTCATCATGTATAAAAGAAGTTAAAATTCTTTAATGCTGTTAACCTAGCTAGGTTTAACCGGTAATGAAAAGCTAATTTACGATTTAATCTTTTTGACCAAACTTCAGGAGTATTTTCATAAGAAGCATCCAGATGCATCGTCGGTTTTTGCAATTGTTTCCAGCCGTCATTCTTGACTGTCCACCCCACTTTTGCCGCTGCTAACCCAATAGCATTTCCATCTCCTCCATGAATTCCATGCAGTTCTAAATAACGACCAATAAGACCCCAATATTTTACAAACTCTTTTTCTTTGCCTCCATCTTTACCAACCAAGAATAAAGATTCTCCAACGTAATTCACCTTATCTAAGGATATTTCTAACTTAGAGGCTACATTTTCAACAGCTTTTAATCTTTCAGGTGTATATTTATTTATATGTTCCAATAAATTTTCAGTGCGTCCTATAATTCCAGGAAAATACTCAATTTCTGGTAAATAATTTATAATTCTGGTATCTGCATCAATGTATATTGTAACTTGAAGTTTAGTTAAAGCTTCTTCAATAACTGCCCGTTTATCATGATAACAAAGCAGAATACCTTGCTGACGATATTTATAAGCCAAAATATTGGAAACATTACTTAATTCCCTGGGTTCATCGGTGTAAACTACTAATAAAGTTCCTGGGGAATATTTTTCTAAATCATCTGCTAATTGCTTCGTAAGTTTGCGATACTTACTCCCCAAAGCTAAAGTGCAAAAACAAAACTCTTTAGGTGATAAAGTCATAGTGCTCTTTGATAGTTCTTGGTATAATATCATTTCACTTTTTTAGTGATACAAATACCTTGGTAATACCAATTCTGTATGAGGCTGCGTTTTATTGTCCCAGAACTTTAAACTAGGGTTAGGCTAGGTCAAAAATTTTTTGGCGCATTTTCATAAAGAAACGGTGTAAAAACGCAATGTCTTGCGCCTCTATAACCAATATTTATGTATCGTAGATTTCGTGAATTGAATTGGTATAAGGTAACGGCAATTGTATGCCATAGCTATATGGATTGAGTATAGAAGAATTACTGAAATAGAATGCTGTTAAATTAATCACATAAAAAAACTTGAAATCAGATAATACTTAAAGCATTGGTACAGAAAGTATAAAAACCTAATTTTTTATTTACTATGGAAATAAAAAACAAAACACTCTCCCAATTATGAATTTAGGAGAGTGTTTTGCTGGATTTATGAACCTGGCACCGAGCTATTTTAGCAGGCGGCAACCCGCCAACTATCGTCGCCGCATCAATGTTTCACAACTGAGTTCGGGATGGAATCAGAGTGGGACCACTGAGCCATAGGCACCAGGAATGAATGATGAATGATGAATTATGAATGATGAACTTCATCAAAAGGAAGGCTCATCGTGGAATTCAAAACCCTGAAGACTGCACAGAAAAGCGAAACAAGTGTGAATTGTGAATTGAAGAAGATTGTCATCATTCATCATTCAGAATTCATCATTGAGATGAGGTCAAGACCTCGGTCTGTTAGGACAACTTGGCTAAGTACATTACTGCACGTACACCGACTGCCTATGAACAGGTGTTCTACCTGTGACCTTACCTACTTGTAGTAGTCAGAGCACTCATCTTGAGGTGGGCTTCCCACTTAGATGCTTTCAGCGGTTATCCGCTCCGCACTTGGCTACCCAGCGTCTACCACGGGCGTGATAACTGGTACACCAGCGGTGCGTTCCTCCCGGTCCTCTCGTACTAAGGAGGACTCCTCTCAATGCTCTTGCGCCTGCACCGGATATGGACCGAACTGTCTCACGACGTTCTGAACCCAGCTCACGTACCGCTTTAATGGGCGAACAGCCCAACCCTTGGGACGTACTTCCGCCCCAGGTTGCGATGAGCCGACATCGAGGTGCCAAACCTCCCCGTCGATGTGGACTCTTGGGGGAGATCAGCCTGTTATCCCTAGAGTAACTTTTATCCGTTGAGCGACGGCCATTCCATACTGCGCCGTCGGATCACTAAGACCGTGTTTCCACCCTGTTCGAGTTGTAGCTCTTACAGTCAAGCTCCCTTATTGCCTTTACACTCAACGCACGGTTTCCAAGCGTGCTGAGGGAACCTTTGTGCGCCTCCGTTACCTTTTAGGAGGCGACCGCCCCAGTCAAACTGCCCATCTGAAACTGTCTCCCGATTGGATAGACAATCGTGGGTTAGAATCCTAGCTTCGCCAGAGTGGTATCTCACCGTTGGCTCGGTATCCCCCACAAGGGATACTTCAGTGCCTCCCACCTATCCTGCGCAAGCCAAGCCCGGACCCAATTCCAGACTACAGTAAAGCTTCATAGGGTCTTTCTGTCCTGGTGCAGGTAGTCCGTATCTTCACAGACATTCCTATTTCGCCGAGTCTCTCTCTGAGACACCATCCAGATCGTTACGCCTTTCGTGCGGGTCGGAACTTACCCGACAAGGAATTTCGCTACCTTAGGACCGTTATAGTTACGGCCGCCGTTCACCGGGGCTTCAGTCGTCAGCTTTAGGGTTTCCCCCTGACCAACTTCCTTAACCTTCCGGCACTGGGCAGGCGTCAGCCCCCATACTTCCAATTGCTTGTTTGCGGAGACCTGTGTTTTTGGTAAACAGTCGCCTGGATCTCTTCACTGCGACCCACTTGCGTGGGCACCCCTTCTTCCGAAGTTACGGGGCCATTTTGCCGAGTTCCTTAGAGAGAGTTATCTCGCGCCCCTGAGTTTTCTCAACTTCCCCACCTGTGTCGGTTTCGAGTACGGGTTTGATGTTTTCATCACCAACGTAGCTTTTCTTGGCACTATCATTTACAACTCGGCATCCTTAGACACCTCCCAATCCATTCAGGGCGTTGCTATCTTTCATGCGTCTTACGTTGACTCCCACATCAAAGTGAGGGATTGTTCACCCTCTGTCCATCGACTACGCCTTTCGGCCTCGCCTTAGGTCCCGACTAACCCAGAGTGGACGAACCTGCCTCTGGAACCCTTGGGGTTTCGGGGCTAGGGATTCTTACCCTAGTTTGCGCTACTCAAGCCGACATTCTCACTTCCGTCTCGTCCACAGCTGCTTGCCGCTACTGCTTCTACCTACCACGGAACGCTCCCCTACCAGTTAACAATCTCATCACTTAGCATGCAACCTTCTGGAGCGGAGCGAGGGAGTGAAGGAGGGAGGGAGGGAGGGAGGAACTATTCTTCGTTCCCTCACTCTCTCACTCTCTCACTCTCTCCCTCTGTCTTCCAAAAGAGGCTGTATGCTAAATGATGGCTTGCTAAATCCACAGCTTCGGTACATCGCTTAGTCCCATTCATTTTCGGCGCAGGAGCGCTTGACCAGTGAGCTATTACGCACTCTTTCAAGGATGGCTGCTTCTAGGCAAACCTCCTGGTTGTCTTTGCACTCCCACCTCCTTTGCCACTTAGCGATGATTTCGGGACCTTAGCTGGTGGTCTGGGCTGTTTCCCTCTTGACGATGAAGCTTATCCCCCACCGTCTCACTGGTAACTCTCCACTGAGTATTCAGAGTTTATCTCGATTTGGTACCGGTCTCCCAGCCCGCACCGAAATAGTGCTTTACCCCTCAGTTTTTCCGTTACCGCTGCGCCTCAACACATTTCGGGGAGAACCAGCTAGCTCCGAGTTCGATTGGCATTTCACCCCTAACCACACCTCATCCGCCGATTTTTCAACATCGGTCGGTTCGGACCTCCACTTGGTGTTACCCAAGCTTCATCCTGGACATGGTTAGATCACCCGGGTTCGGGTCTATAAATACTGATAACGCGCCCTTTTCAGACTCGCTTTCGCTTTGGCTTCGTCAACAAACTTAACCTACCAGTACCTATAACTCGCCGGCTCATTCTTCAACAGGCACGCGGTCATCCGTTGAATCGGACTCCCACTGCTTGTAGGCTCACGGTTTCATGTTCTATTTCACTCCCCTCAACGGGGTTCTTTTCACCTTTCCCTCGCGGTACTTGTTCGCTATCGGTCACACAGTAGTATTTAGCCTTACGAGATGGTCCTCGCTGATTCACATGGGATTCCTCGTGCCCCATGCTACTCGGGATTCAGCTACTATCCTTAAGCTTTCGACTACAGGACTTTCACCTTCTTTGGTGCAGTATTTCGCTGCTTCGCCTAACCGCTAGATTCGATTTCGCTGTCCCACTACCCCAAAATGCATGCACTTTGGTTTAGGCTCTTCCCCTTTCGCTCACCACTACTGAGGGAATCTCTATTGATTTCTTTTCCTCCAGCTACTAAGATGTTTCAATTCACTGGGTTCGCTCTTTCGTTATTGGGTTGCCCCATTCGGACATCTCCGGCTCACTGCATGCTTCCTGCTCCCCGGAGCTTTTCGTTGGTAACCACGTCCTTCTTCGCCTCTGTGTGCCTAGGTATCCACCATGAGCCCTTCTTCTCTTGACCACTATTGCTGAATGCTAACTGCTCATCGCTAATTTCCATTAGCCATTAGCCATTAGCTTTTCGCTTTTAGTTACTTTCGCTTTTCTATGCAGTTTTCAAGGTTCTGGCTGGAACATTTCCAGCAGTCTTGTTCCCTTGCGGTTTCAAGTTGCTGAATTTCTTCTATTGATAAGTGCCCAAATCATCAATGCTTTGGCATTTTTTTCCGAACCCACACTAGTTTGAAAGCCAATTTTCTTTACCTCGCACGACCTAGGATTTCTGAATTATGAATTCTGAATTATGAAGTGTGAATTGTGAATTTCATCATTCATAATTTATCATTCATAATTTAGTTGGTCTCCCTAAAAGGAGGTGATCCAGCCACACCTTCCGGTACGGCTACCTTGTTACGACTTCACCCCAGTCACCAGTCCTGCCTTCGGCATCCTCCTCCACGAATGGTTAGAGTAACGACTTCGGGCACTACCAGCTTCCATGGTGTGACGGGCGGTGTGTACAAGGCCCGGGAACGAATTCACTGCAGTATGCTGACCTGCAATTACTAGCGATTCCACCTTCACGCAGGCGAGTTGCAGCCTGCGATCTGAACTGAGCCGTGGTTTGTGAGATTTGCTTGCTATCACTAGCTTGCTGCCCTCTGTCCACAGCATTGTAGTACGTGTGTAGCCCAGGACGTAAGGGGCATGCTGACTTGACGTCATCCCCACCTTCCTCCGGTTTGTCACCGGCAGTCTTCTTAGAGTTCCCAACTTAATGATGGCAACTAAGTACGAGGGTTGCGCTCGTTGCGGGACTTAACCCAACATCTCACGACACGAGCTGACGACAGCCATGCACCACCTGTGTTCGCGCTCCCTAAGGCACTCCCAACTTTCATCGGGATTCGCGACATGTCAAGCCCTGGTAAGGTTCTTCGCGTTGCATCGAATTAAACCACATACTCCACCGCTTGTGCGGGCCCCCGTCAATTCCTTTGAGTTTCACACTTGCGTGCGTACTCCCCAGGCGGGATACTTAACGCGTTGGCTCCGGCACTACGCGGGTCGATACGCGTAACGCCTAGTATCCATCGTTTACGGCTAGGACTACTGGGGTATCTAATCCCATTCGCTCCCCTAGCTTTCGTCCCTCAGTGTCAGTTATGGTCCAGCAGAGCGCTTTCGCCACCGGTGTTCTTCCCGATCTCTACGCATTTCACCGCTACACCGGGAATTCCCTCTACCCCTACCATACTCCAGTCTCTCAGTTTCCACTGCCTTTATCTAGTTAAGCCAGACGCTTTGACAGCAGACTTGATAAACCACCTGCGGACGCTTTACGCCCAATCATTCCGGATAACGCTTGCATCCTCCGTATTACCGCGGCTGCTGGCACGGAGTTAGCCGATGCTTATTCCTCAGGTACCTTCAACTTATTATTCCCTGAGAAAAGAGGTTTACAACCCAAGAGCCTTCCTCCCTCACGCGGTATTGCTCCGTCAGGCTTTCGCCCATTGCGGAAAATTCCCCACTGCTGCCTCCCGTAGGAGTCTGGACCGTGTCTCAGTTCCAGTGTGGCTGATCGTCCTCTCAGACCAGCTACCGATCGCCGTCTTGGTGCGCTCTTACCACACCAACTAACTAATCGGACGCGAGCTCATCTCCAGGCAGCTAGCCTTTCACCCATGGGCACATCCGGTATTAGCAGCCGTTTCCAACTGTTGTCCCGGACCTGAAGCCAGATTCTCACGCGTTACTCACCCGTCCGCCACTATCTCCGAAGAGACCGTTCGACTTGCATGTGTTAAGCATACCGCCAGCGTTCATCCTGAGCCAGGATCAAACTCTCCGTTTTGAAGTGTTCTTGCTCCGACACACCCTAGTGCGTCCGAGCCTCTTGGCTTATTATTTTTCTTTTGTGAGCGGGTAACAAACCGCCACTTAATTTTTTGACGAGGTCTTTAATTGCTTGGCTTTCAAACTATTGCTTTATCTTGGTTCGGTTGTGCGGGCGTTTCTCTCTCGCTTCACACTTTATCTAAGGTAACAACCACATCTGACTTTGTCAAGGTTTTTTCAGAAGTTTTTTTGAACCTCTAGATAACTCTACTCCTAACCCTTATCCAGCAACAGTTTCAATGCTTTCACAATTTTTAGGCTTTCAAACTTATCTATATATATTGTGTCTTGGTTCGGCGTGTCTTTTGGGTCTTTTCCCTTCAACACTTGCCTACCATAGCAAAAAAATCAGAGTA
The DNA here is from genome assembly GCF_000760695.4 of Tolypothrix bouteillei VB521301. Classification (GTDB taxonomy): domain Bacteria; phylum Cyanobacteriota; class Cyanobacteriia; order Cyanobacteriales; family Nostocaceae; genus Scytonema; species Scytonema bouteillei_A. Next base: position 970,648 of record NZ_JHEG04000001.1, read on the forward strand.
TGGAGATAAAAATATCCTTAAAGCTTAGCTTTAATGTGCCGTAGGTGATTCATAACGTTGTCTACCTTTTTCTCCCACAGACTCTTCTTTGATTTAGACGGAAAAACTGCTGGTGACATCTCTGGATTCAGATTGCGATAATGTTCCCAAACTTCCCAGTAAGGACAACCCGGCTCAATCCGAATACCTGCCCAATGAAGATACTGCAGGGGTTGATTGACTGAAGGGTCAATCAGAATATCTGCCTGTGTTTGAAAATGAGGGCTTCCTCCCCAGTTTCCTGGTGCTTTTCCTGGTCTGCGAACAATATTGAAGCGGCGTGGAATTCGCTTCAGAAGCATATAATTAATGATGGGTTGGTCGGAAGTTTTTTGCGAGAAGTCAAAATATTCTGGATGAGCAGCACACTCGGTGAACACGTCATACAAATCTTGTTCGGAGATTAAGTTTTTCTTAGAACCCCAAAAACCTCCGTTAAAAATATCCTTGACTTCACCCTCATTGAATACCTTGGCTTCTAAAACTGTAGAATTAAAGACATTTTTAATACCCCCAGCATACTGATAATCACAACAAATAAAGTCGTACTCAGCTAAGTAGTTAAGGTTATCAATAATTTTTTCAAAAACAACTATATCAGTATCTATGTACAAAAACTCGTCAAATGGTCCAAACCAGCAGGCTTGCTTCCTGAATTGATTGGGACGAGCGAAAAACTTACCACCAAAGGTCTCGTGTAATTTTACTGATAGTCTGTCAATAAAATCTAGGTCTTCATAAAGCTGTACGCCGTAATGTCTGTTGAGAATATCTGCAATATTATGATAATTGTCATCATATGGAATCATAACGATTGGTGTTTCCCGATCGCGCAACCGGATACTGTTTAGGAGTGCGATCGCGTGATCGGTCACCTTATCATTAGCAATAATATAAATTCCCCGAGTCATAAAATTCTCCTCAACTTGTTAGTCCTAATTTACTTAAAATTCTTGTTGCAAAACTTGGTTGTGCGTCGTAAGACTTTGGTTTGGTTGTAAACTTTGGTTTCTTATCTGGTTCATGTAAGTAGCGATAGTGCAAGAAAATATCCCTATAAGGAAAATCAATATTTTCACCAGCACACAGACGGCTAAATATACTAGAAGACAAACCAATGTAATGAACGTACAGTAAGCGATTCCCCCTATCATACAAAATCTTATCTTTAGCTTCAAAATGCTTGGATGTTACACAACACCCTGTTATTTCACTTTTTGGTAAGCGCACTGCGAAATTGTAGCTAGATAGTCCTAAACGCATGACCATATAATTCAGAATTGTTTGGTCAGGAGCCATGTCATAGAGAACTTCTGCTTCGCCTTGACGCAGTTGTTCCAACAGCCACAAACGCTTCTGAACATCAAATATGCCTTTTTTAGAGGCATAAAATCCAGAACAAAACGTTTCCGTCTGCAAACGTTCTAGTGGGAAGAGTTGTGCTAATTTTGCTGATGAAGTGTTGTAAACATGAGATAAGTCTTTAAACTGAAAGTCATAGACGACCCAGTCATGTTTCTCAAGCTGAGTAAAAGTTTGCTCGAGGGAATTCATTAATAGAGTATCGGCATCCATGTAAACAAAACGGTCAAAAGGACCATCAAAAGCACCATAACGCCGATGAGTTCCAACCCTGTAATACTTATCGCCACCAATTTGCTGCCAATGAGTTTGTGCGGTGGGGTGAGTATCCCAAACATTACGCACAAAACTATCCCATTGCTGAATTGAATCTTGATTGTCGTAAAGCTGTACGTTGGGGCGACGAGAAATTTCTGTAGCAATTTGCGTTGTCCTATCGTCATAGGGATAGACACAAACTGGCATACTTTGTCCATAGATTGCTTCTATACTATTAAGTAAAGCAACTAATTGATCGTAGACTCTGTCATTAGCAAGAGTGCAGATACCATCCATATAGCTAAGAATTAATTAGGAGAATTTAGCAATATATTCTGAAAACCAGTTCAGCAAATTGAGTTTGTGGAGAATAATTTGTCTGGCTTCTCTTATCGCGTCCTTTGCTGCATACCAAGCATCTGGGGTAGATGTAACTTCTTTAATGTAGGCGATTCCTTTTTCATCCAAGCTGGGCAACCGTAAGAAACTATCGGGTGGCAATAACTTATCAGCGGCTGGTCCACCATAGTAAATTGGCAAACACCATGCAAGTAGAGCATCCCAAAGTTTTTCACTTACATACCAATCATTTTCAGCATAATTTTCTATTGCTAGATTGTAATAATATGGTGACATTCCATACCATTTACTCCCAAGTTCTCCTGGTGTTTTTGCCCAAGTCGGTAAGTTACGTCCATATAAATCGAATTTCACGTCGCTGTCCTGCAAAGACTGCAAGAAAGCCAAACGATGCCTGTGGCTGGCTGTACGATTGATTCCAGAAGTGATCCAACTGCAAGGCTTCTCCTTTTCCATAGGAGGCATTTCATCCAAGACCTGAAATGGAACATTATGATACCAAATAGCTGGCATATAATCAGGTGTCGGGGCAAAGTCGTCAGGACCTGAGATATAACCACAATACTTCTGGGCTTGTTGATAATTTCTCTTATTGATTTCTACAACCTCATCTAGGGGAGGTTCGCGGAGTAAGTAAATAATTCGCTCTTGAGGAACACCACGCAAAAGAGAATTCACATCTACTGGCATTTCAGCCTGCTTTTGTCGGAGGTTCTTGAACCACGGTTGCGGCTGAGGTGGTTCTGGAAAATCAAACTGATACATCAGTAAAAAATCTGGTTTTGGGTGTTTTGCCAACATTTGGATGTTGTCCCAGTGACCAAAAGAGTGAGGGGTTTGCTGCCAAAGCCAATCAATATTTTTAATAGCAGAATAGGAAGTCAGCATTCCTACTATTTTTTTAGCCATAATTTAATAAATATATCTAGAGGGACGAAAAGATTCATTAACATAATTGAGAATTCGTGTGGTTCGGTTTTCCCAAGAATACTGACGGGCAAAATTTATATTGTCTGCGTATCCTTCTAATTTCCTCGGGTATTTTTCTAAAGTACTCCGAATAGATTGAGCAAATGTATGAGGGTTATCTGGTTCACACCAACAAGCTACTAAAGAGCTATCTTTAAATTCTATAAGAGGTGGAATTTCAGTGACAGTGATTGGAGTTCCAGATGCCATGTACTGAAAAAATTTCACCGGATTTGTGAAATTTGCTTCTTTACCAGAAAGATGAGGATGAGCCAAAATATCAGCAGCTTGAAACAAGCTAACTAATCTTTTGCGTGGCAAGATCCAGCCTAAAAATTTAACATTTTCTACCTGCTTATCCCGAGCTAACTTCTGATAAGCTTGTACTTGTGATTCTTTTCCTCCTGTAATTGCAAACTGAATTTCTGGCAATTCTTTAGCAGCATCAATTAAAAGTTCAACTCCCTTAAAACGATATAAAGCGCCAGAATACACAACGAGATATTTGCGTCCTCCATTCAGAAGTTCTCTACGCCATACTTCTGCTGCGTCAGATTGTCTGATAAAAAACGCTTGGTCGGAACCATTATGCAACCATATAACTTTTTCTGATGGCATACCGCATTCAATAAGACTTTGTCTGATTGGCTCGGATTGGGTTATGGCAATTTGAAAATACGGACTACGGACAATTTCTGGTTCAAATTGATTTTCTTGAAAATAGTGACGCTCATAGATAGTTGGCACTTTGTTTCTCACTGCCATTCTCACAAAATTCCAATCTCGTGTATGTACTATTTTTGTTTGAGATAGAATATGAAATGGAAAGTAATATTTTGATATTAGTGTAATAGTGTTATTCCACCTCCTAGCAAGTTGCTCGGTAAACCAAGGTATTGGTAGTGGGGCTACTTTGAGATTTTCGCCCACGTCATAGAACTCTACAAACGTAGCATCGGGTTGTTTAGGTTGGAAAGGGTAAATCCACGCAGCTGGGTTGAAGGACTTATTTTTGCGATCGAGGTAAACTAAAACTGAGTCATAACCTAAGCTAGCAGCTGCATTAGCACAAAGTACATCATGAATTTCATGAGCGCTGTCTGGTTCAAAAGACAAGTATCCGGAAAAAAAAATATACAGTTTTCTTAACTGAGAACTTCTCATGACTAGTAGTACCTATAAAATCACGGTTAGCGGTCTATAAGACTTTTACAAAAGCTTATAATTCCTTGATTTTTGACTCTGCCTTTCTTTATGGTTGCTACCTAATGACAGACCTTATCCTAAGACCTATTAATTTTTTTATGAAAATAGATACTTCCTTTAAAAACATAAATTTTAATCATGAGATTCTAAAGATTTGATATTGTCTATTAAACCCATGGCAGCTTGGTAAGCATCTTGAATAAATTCTTGTTGTTTTTTCTTAGATGTATATGTTTTACTTTCAGATAGAGAACGCAAAGAAGCAAGCATGGAATTCAAACTTCTGCGGAATTCATCAGAAATGCCCTTTAGATTTTGATTGTCAATGCTGTCAGTACGCTCTTTGTCTAGCAAAAGTGCTGATTGGCAGTTCTCGTGCAAGTTAATAATATCGTCAAAAACGTCAATTGTATTGAGAATTTTGCCAGCTGATTTGTATGATTCTTCAATTAATTCCTGCCTTTCTTGAACACTTTCTACCATGTCATCAAGCAGCAGGCGCAGCAAGCCAATCATAGAATTAAGCCGATTGCGGAGTTCGTGCGAAAGGCGAATTACGCTTTGATAAGGCTGACTTGTTGCTTCAGCCTGAGAAGCAAATTGCATTGAGTACAAACGAGAGTAGTAGCCACCCTTTTTTAAAAGTTCGTCATGAGTTCCCACTTCTACCACGCACCCCTGTTCTAACACGGCAATTTGATGAGCTCTTTGTACCGTTGAAAGACGGTGAGCAATTACCAAGGTTGTACGTTCGCGACTTAAATCATCTATTGCTGCTTGCACTAAGCGTTCGGAAACAGTATCCAAAGCACTGGTGGCTTCATCAAGAATAAGAATATCTGGATCTTGCAGCAACGCACGCGCTATTGCCAAACGCTGTCTTTGTCCGCCAGACAACATAACACCGCGATCGCCAATCAAGGTTTCAAATCCCTGTGGTAATTTACAGATAAACTCATAAGCATTTGCCCGTTTAGCTGCGGTCATAATGTCCTCGTCTGTTGCTTCAGGTCGTCCGTAAGCAATGTTATACCGCACCGAGTTATTAAACAGAAAAGTATCTTGGCTGACGATTCCCATCGCTTTTCGCAAAGATGAGAGATCGAAATTGCGTAAATCGACGCCGTCAATGGTGATACAGCCAGAAGTAGGGTCATAGAATCTCGGTAAGAGATCTGCCAATGTTGATTTACCAGCACCAGAACCACCTACCAACGCCAGTGTTGTACCGCGTGGTAAATATAAATCTATGTCTTTTAAGACTGTCTTCTCATACTCGGGGTAAGAAAAGGAAATCCACTTAAAATGCACCCCACCCTGTAATTTTGAGTAGCGCACCTTCCCGCGAGCCATGATTGGTTTGTTATCACGTCGGAGAAAGTTAGTTGCAATGTCAACACTACTTGCAGAATTTGCAAAGCTACTGCGAAGAGCATTTAACTGAGAAAGAATTGGTAACAACCGTAGGAGGAGCAATAGATATGTAAAAAGAACAGCAGAAAGAGAAGCAATTTGGTTAGCAAAAAAAGTACGACTTAAAAAGGCAATCAGAATTAGAGTCGATATACCCGTAATTTCACTGACTGGTGTAATTAGTTCTGAGTGAATTTGAGATTCAAAATCTGCTTTTTCGCGATCGCGAATAATCTTCTTGAGCTTTTGAAATTCTCTTTCTTCATTGCCCGTTGCTTTTACCAAGCGAATCCCCATCAGAATTTCTAGAACAGTCGAAGAATAAATCCTAGACATTTCCGATAGCAACTTCCCAAAATCTCTAGCACGGGCAATAGCGTATTGATTAATTAACGTAACCAAAGATAATAAAACTGTTGTAGCAATTGTTAGCTGCCAAGAAATTGAGACTAACAATCCTACAAAAACTAAAATTGTAATGACGAGTATAACGACTTTAGTTAGGTTACCTACAGCACTAGCAGCACGAGAAACTTCTCCACCCAGACTGTTGATTAAATCCCCAACTTTCATCTTGGTATAATACTCTAGATCGACATCTAGTAATACCTTTAAACCTTCCTCGCGCATATCCGCAGTGAGCAAGCGCGATAGAGAACTGGATGTTAACGTACTAGCATAAGTTGCTGCATTTTTTAAAAAAATTGTGAAGACAATCGCTCCAGCCATAATTAACAGGCGGAAATCCTCCGGTACTTCATCAAAAGGCTGCGTAATCTTTTGAAGAATGGGAGACGACCCTTCAAAATCAACTGTCTGTCCTACAATTTTCAGAACAACCGGCACAATTAATATCGTACCCACACCATTAAATAAAGCTCCGGAAAATCCCAGAAGAATTGTTAATAGAATCAACCAAGGATAGGGTCTGGTAAATCTAAGAAGCACCGGATTGGTTAATATGGAGCGTTTTGAGTAGGTCTTTTTATTGAATAACATAAGCAACAACTTATTGCCGCAACTAACAATTCTGTCTAAACCTTAATTTCGGCAATGATTTGCGATAGAGTACACGCCATAGCATCTACACTATAGTATTTGATACATCTGTCTCTGGCTCTCTGTCCTCGCTTGTTCGCTGCTTCTAAATCCTCAAATATCAATTGTATTTGCTCGGCAATTTGCTCTGGACAGCCAGGATCGACAAGATAACCAGTGTCTCCCAAAATTTCCGGAATATCACCCACTCTAGTGGACAATACAGGTTTAGCCATTGCCATGCCATCTGTTAACTTCAAAGGAAATTGAGCTTGAGCAATTATCGTATCTCGTTGGGGAACAACTAAAACGTGAGCAGCTGATACAACCTCTGGCATAATCGCGACAGGTTTTTTAGGTAGCTTGATAATCCAACGCCCCCATTTTTCAATAAGTTTGTCATCATAGTCATCATAAGGATTGCTACCTACAAGAACAAGTCTCAAATCTGGTTGATTCAGCAGATCTAATGCTATTAACACATCTTCAACACCTTTATGGGGTCGCGGTGCGCCTGGAAACATGAGAATGCGATACTCAGAAAGACCGTAACGCTTTCTGCTAACCTCAGGGTCATATAGACTGGGGTCGAACATTATAGTATCTTTTCCATTAGGGACGTAAACACCACCAAATCGGTCTTGCAGAAATTGAGTGTCTATCGTGATTGCATCCGCCTTTTTAACCAAATTTTCCAGCCAACTGACATACAGTGGATGGTTGGGAAACCTCAATGCTCCATTTTTCTTACAAATATCTCTATATAATTGTATCGGGGTTGGGCGATACTTCCAATCAAAACCTCCATGCCAGCTCAGTTCCCAATCATCCATATCTAAAAGTAGCGGGCGATTGTTGCTCATTTTTTTAATGAGAGACAGACCAAAACTTGCAGGCTTGGGTTTCACTGCATAAATAATATCGCCATCTAGTTTTTGTAAAAGTTTTCTAGCCGAGCCAAAAAAGTTGGGATAATTTTTGCCCGTAACAGAAATGACTGGAATGCCAGATGGTGGTATAACATACAAATCTTGACCAAAGAGAAAGCCGACAATTTCTACCTGATAGTCTAACTTTTGCAGAACTTGAGCTAGCAAGAATGCTCTAACACTCCCACCTTCAGATAAATCGCTAACAACTAATGAAACTTTAGGTGCCACTATAATCTCACTTACTTTTAAACAATACTCTTAATTTCTTACTGACCGCTAACATAACTACGATCCGATCTTTTATGCCAATTTGTTAATTTGGCAAAGATGGAGATAATTTTTTTAGAGCGCGGTCCTCTATATTTTTCATATATTAAGAAGCTTGGAGTTATTACTCTGAGGTTATAAATGAGCTTGAGAATATAGAGACTATTAATCTTAATTGTGTTACTATCTAGCAAATAGAAGGGAAGATGTATCAATTTAAGCAGTCTGTCAAAATTATTTTTCTCCTTTTCCCTAATTGCTTCTCTCAACAAATAGCTTACACCCTTTTGAGACAGAGGAATTAACTCTTGATGCTTGCCACAAACTGTCTCATAAAACAGAATGTAATAGTCTTTCATATAAGACCAATTATTTGTTCGATTAGACTGGTGTTTTGTATAAAAAGCTCCTACCAGGGGAACATAGACAAAATTAATTCCAGCTAAAAGTAAATCCAAGCAAAAATCTCGATCTTGGAGAGCTTTAAGTCGTTCATCAAACATTTTGTGATGAAAAATGCTTCTATGCATCAGCAAACACTGCTGAAGGAGGGGAAATGGGGAATTAGCTAAAAAATCGGGGATCAACAATCGTTGAATCAATTGCTCGCTTGTTAGAGAACCAACTCTATTTTCAATCCTATTTGTAATATTGCCTTCTTTATCTAAAAAGACACGTTCATAGTCTGTATAGAATACAGTATTTTCTCCTGCTACACTACTTAAGCAGCTTAATTGAGAGCTAATTTTAGCTTCATCAATCCAATCATCTGAATCTAAAAACTGAATCCACTCGCCCTTTGCTTGTCTAAAACCACAATTACGAGCTGAAGAAACTCCGCCATTTTCTTTATAGAAGTAACTCACACGTGAATCCCGACTCTGGAACCCTTGAGCTACCTCTCTAGTACCATCCGTTGACCCATCATCCACAATAATGCATTCAAGGTCAGTGAACGTTTGTGAAAGTACGCTTTGCACTGAGCGTTCTAAGTAGCATGCTTGGTTAAAGCAAGTGACAACTATAGAAACAAGTGGAGTCATAAATTCAGATCTCTTGTGTTTTAGCCAATCCTCATTGCAACTGGTTCAAGCAGTATCTACCAGTATCCGGAGATATACAGAGAAACCAGAAACAGGTTCATTATAAATTAATTAAGTCATTGACTGTCTTAACAATGAGAGGTCAACACAGAATATTCACATTCCGCGCTCTGTAATATTACTTATCTTAGTGTTTGGTAACCAAAGCAAAATCTGCTTAAAGAGTCAAAAATAAAACATTATAATAACTACGTAACTTTCACAAACTCATTGTTCCATAGCCCTCGTACAAACCAGAAAGCAGCATTAAATTCCGGTTGGTTTGCGATCGCAATTTTAGCAGTATAAGTTGTAACAATTTGCTGATGTACATACACCCACAAACTTAAACTAGGTATGAAACAAGTTCGTAAAGGAAATTAACTACTATAGAAATGGACGAGGAGAAGTGGAAAACAGCACCACTTTAGCCCGTTAGAGGTATTGCTTGCTGACGACGCTTGCTCTTTAAGGAGAACAAAAGTGTTTGATAATTGAAAATTCTTATTTTCTAGAGGCGGTGCAAGCAAATGTTATGAGTCCGCTCTACCTAAAACTCAAAGCTTGGCTCAAATCAGCGCTTTCATTTCCGAAATCAATGTTTGTATCAAAGCATCCCAAGTTAAATTCTTGCAATAGTAGTCGAAGGATTTTATGGCTAACTTGCTTGGCATAATCTCGAAGAACTTGTTAAGTCACCTCGGGTATGTAACGTTTACCAAGCTTTTACCAAAGCATTACACAGTTATGTTTTTCTTGTTAAGTGCCTTACTCATATCTGTGAATTTATAACAGGTAATTTTTCTAATTTACTCGTGTTTAACTGTTTATCAAAGTAGGAATCAACAACATCATTAATCTCAGACATAAATTTATGAGTCGAGAATAAAGTTTTTTGTTCTGTCAAAGATTGAATGAGCTTGTTTTGAGTGGTAGAATTCTTCAAAACAGCAATAATTTTATCTACAGCTTCCTCTTCATTATTAAAAAATAATTCTTCATTGTGCTGACCTACAACTTCGATCTGTCCACCTACACTTCTAACAAAGGGAATAGCACCTGCTTTCACCATTTCAGCAATAGAAATACCAAATGGTTCTTTCTTAAAGTGAATACCGTACTTACATTTAGCTAGAACTTGAATATAATCTTTGTATGGAAGATTTTCATACAAAGTAATCCAAGATGAATTTTCTGCAACCATCTTTCTGATTAAACGATTGTATTGCCATTGATATACTCCACCACCTCCACCTGTAATGTGTAATTTAATATCAAAGCCTTGTTCTCGAACTTTTTTAAGGATTTGAATTACTTTATGAGGCTCTTTAGCTTTCACAAGCCTACCACTACAAATAAAAGCGTCTTCCTTGTCACTCCAAGCTACGTTTGAACTATCCATCACAACAGGGGGAAAGACGACTCTAGTATCAACACCATAGGTTTCTTTAGCAGCAGTTGCAACGCAATAAGAATTTGTTAAAGAAAGATTTTTGGCTAACTGTATTTCAGAAAACTTTGAAATCTTGTGATGAAAAGGTGTTCCTTCAACAACTTTAATCCAATGTATATATTGAATTCCTGACTTACCAAGATCCATGGCATTATACGCAGACATAACAAGATCGTAATTCTCGCAATTCTGCTTAAAGAAACGTAGTAACAAATGTAAAAATATCATTCTTATCTGATTGCTATTTGCCATCATAAAATAACAAACATCAGTTAGATAACTTGGAACAAAAGTTATAACTTTTATATTTTGTTTTGATAAACTTGTTCCATAAAGAGAATTTAGTTTTTCAAAATTAACATCTCCAATAACAAATAATGTTAGATCGTATTTCTCTTTTAATGCTTGCAAAATCCATAAAGCTACTGCTTCCGCTCCACCACCTGTAAAATAGGGGTAATAAATTGCTATCTTTTTCATGTCTCAAAAGTCCAGAACTTTCTAATTTTATTTTTTAAGAAATTTTTACGCTACTTTCAAAGATATTCATACTATTTAATAAATCTATAGCAGAATAATAAGAACCTTGAATTAATTCATTTTCTTCTTCAGGATTATCTACAAAACCATCTGCAAGCAAACGCAAAAAACCAAGGATGGGATTGAGACGAACTCGAATTTCATGAGAAATGTAAATTAAAGTTTCATGCTGAGTATTAGAGCTTGCTTTGTCTGTAAAAAACATTTGGTTCAAACTCATTTGTAGCTTAACACTATCCTCAAAAGATTCCAAACTTTTGAGAATTTCAACAGCTAAGTTGTAGGATTTTTCAATAAATTCCTGTCTCTGTTGAGATTCTTTTGGAGTCTCATCTAGTAATAAGTGCAAGTGACCGATCATAGAATTTAGCCTCGTTCGCACTTCACTCGCAACATGGTTTAACTTTTCATTCCGAGCGATTTGAGCTTGTGCTTGGTCGCTAAATTGCATCGAGTAGAGGCGAGCGTAGTGACCTCCCTTGCGTAAAAGTTCTTCATGAGTTCCCAGTTCTACAACCTGTCCTTGTTCCATCACAGCAATCTGATGAGCTTTTTGCACTGTGGAAAGACGGTGAGCAATCACTAATGTTGTGCGATCGCGACTGAGATCGTCAATTGCTGTTTGTACTAAACGTTCGGAAACCGTGTCCAATGCACTTGTTGCTTCATCTAGTATGAGAATTTCTGGATCTTGCAGGAGTGCGCGTGCAATGGCTAATCTTTGTCTTTGTCCCCCAGACAACATCACACCGCGATCGCCAATAGGGGTTTCAAATCCCTGTGGCAATTTGATAATAAACTCATAAGCATTAGCCTGCTTTGCTGCGGTAATAATTTCCTCATAATTTGCATCGGGGCGTCCGTAGGCAATATTATTCAAAACCGTGTCATTAAAAAGAAAGGTATCTTGACTGACGATACCCATTGCCTTTCGCAAAGACTTGATATCAAAGTCGCGCAAATCGATACCATCAATAGTGATACAGCCTGAAATTGGGTCATAAAATCTCGGCAAGAGATCCACTAAAGTTGATTTACCGGCTCCAGAACTACCTACTAAAGCGAGAGTTGTGCCGTGTGGAAGATACAAATCCACATCCTTAAGCACTAATTTGTCGCGATCGGTGTAAGCAAAGGATAGTTGTTTAAAATGGATTCCTTCCTGTAGTTTTGTAAATTTGGCTTTACCGTTAAGCATTAACGGCTTACCATCCTCACTTAAAAAATCAAGTACGGCATCCACGCTAGCTGCATTACTAGCAAAGCTACTGCGAAGAATATTTAAGTGTGAAATAATAGGTAGTAGTCGGAGTAATACCAGTAAATATGTTAAAAGAATAGCTGATAGTGCAGTAATTTTATCTGCAAAAAAGATGCGACCGAGGAAGACAATTGAGATTAAAGCTATAATGCCTATGACTTCACTAGTGGGTGTAATTGCCTCAGAATAAAGCTGAGATTTAAAATCAGCTACTTCACGCTTGTCAATAAGGTTATGAATCTTTTGATATGTTCTTTCTTCATTAGCAGTTGCCTTAACCAGACGAATTCCGCTAAGTGTTTCGATCATGACATTGGTTAGCATTTTTGACGAATCCGTCAGCAGGTTACCAAAATCTTTTGTGCGAGAAATAAAAGGTTGATTGGCTAAAGTTACCAAAGAAAGCAAAAAAGTAGAGCAAATTGTCAATTGCCATGAAATAGAAAGTAACAAAGCTAAGAATACTAAAATAGTAATGACAAGTATTATTAATTTAACTCCATGACTTATAGAAGTAGCGGCACGAGGAATTTCCCCATTAAACCGATTCATTAAATCACCAAGTTTCATTTTTGTGTAATAATCAATATCAATTTCCAGTAATAGCTTCAAACCTATTTTTCGTAAATCTGAGGTCAGCTTGCGCTTTAGATCGCTTGAAGTTAAAGTACTGATATAACCTGTTAAATTTTTTAGAATAATTGTCAATATAATAGCTCCTGCCATCACTGATATACGATAATGCTCGGGAACATTATCAAAAGGAGACATAACAGCTTTGAGAATGGAAGGAGCATTTGTTAAATCAACTTCTTGTCCGACAATCTTTAGAATAACTGGTGCGATTAAAGCAGTACTGACACCATTAAATAAAGCTCCAGAGAAACCCAATATGATAGTCCAGACAATCAAAAATGGATATTTTTTTGCAAAATAAATTATTAGTTTTTTCATTAACATAGTTTTTAAATAAGGAATGATTTAGTAGATATCCATTACTTCATGTCGAAACTTCACTAGTTTTTTCGTTCCGTAAAAACGGATTTGATATACTTCTTATAACTTTTGAAGCATCTGTGATAGTATCCCTGCCATTGCATCAATGCTGTAGAAATCAACACATTTTTTTCTAGCTAACTTTCCTTTTTCCTGAGCTTCTTCCAGATGATTGAATATCCATTGAATCTTGTCAGCTACTTGTTCCGGGCAACTGGGATCGACAAGATAGCCAGTATCACCTAAAATTTCCGGAATATCTCCCACTCGTGTTGCTAAAATAGGCTTGGCCATCGACATACCATCTGTGATTTTTAGTGGAAACTGAGCCAAAGCAGCTGGAGTATTTCGTTGCGGTACAACAATGACGTGGGCTGCTGAAACAATTTCAGGCATGGCTGTAGGTGGAGATTTAGGTAACTGGATAATCCAACGTCCCCAACGTTCTATCAGTTGAGAATCGTAGTCATCATAGGGACTACCACCCACAATCACCAGCCTTAAATCTGGTTCATTTAGTATATCTAGCGCCATTAAAACATCTTCAACACCTTTGTATGGTCTTGGGGCACCAGGAAACATTAAAATACGGTATTTAGAAAGCCCGTAACGTGCTCTACTTTCCTCTGCATTATATTTTTCTGGATTAAAAAGATTTGTATCTTTCCCATTAGGGACGTAAACGCCTCCAAATTTCGCTTTTAAGAATTGAGTGTGAATGGTGACAGCATCAGCGCGACCGACCATGTTTTCCATCCATTTCAAATAAAACGGGTGATCGGGATTTCGCAAGGCACCATTCTGTTTAAAAAGGTCTCTAGCAAATTGCTTGGGGGAAGGGTGATATTGCCATTTTTCTCCACCATACCAACTCAGTTCCCAGTCGTCTATATCTAAAATAATAGGTCGTTGACTGCTTAGTTTTTTCAACATAGACAAACCGAATGTTGTTGTTTTCGGTCGCATAGCATAAATAATATCACCGTCAACTTTTTTTAAAAGTTGAGAGGCTTCACCCAGAAATTTTGGATAATTGTGAGCAGTTAATTTATAAACAGGTATTTCAGATTGAGGGTTTGTCCCCGGTTCGCTCCCAAAATCAAATCCTAAAATTTCTACTTGGTATTGAAGTTTTTGAAGTGCTTGAGCTAGCAAAAACGAACGGACGGCACCTCCCCACCTTCCAGCTCCAGCACTTGATAAATCGCTAACCAATATTGAAACTTTAAATTGAGTTTTATTTTTTAGGACAAGCATAATATTTTAGTTCTCTCGCAAAGATTTTTTGCTATTGAAATTCGAGCTTAAAATTCAATGACATCCAGCTACTATTTCATTAAAAAGAAAATATTGACAGGAAATATTATTAAAGGAATAGGATTAACAATTTACCCAAAAATATAACGTTATTTTTACTCAGAGCTAAGAGTGATTACACGGAAAAATTATAGAAAGTCGGAGCAGTGAAAATTAAAATTCAGTACAATTTCGGTAGTTATTATTTTTAACTGAGGTGAACCAGATGCAAGTGTTCCGTCTTGAGGCACTTTCAGACAATTACATTTTTTTGCTGCACGCTCCAAAGCAAAACATAGCGGCTGTTGTCGATCCAGCTGAAACAGAACCAGTTTTTAGGAAACTGAAAGAACTAAAAGCTGAGTTAGTAGCTATTTTTAACACGCACCACCATCACGACCATGTAGGAGGGAATCGGGAACTGATTCAAAAATTTCCCCAATTAACGGTTTATGGTGGAGCCGAAGATAACGGTAGAATACCGGGACAAAAGGTATTTTTGCGGGAAGGCGATCGCGTACAATTTGCAGATCGAGAAGCGGAGGTGCTGTTCGTTCCCGGACATACCCGAGCTCATATTGCCTACTACTTTGCTCCTAAAAACTCCAGTGAACCAGGAGAGTTATTCTGTGGGGATACTCTATTTGCTGGTGGTTGCGGACGTTTATTTGAGGGGACACCAACACAAATGGTAGACTCCTTAGGCAAACTTCGCCTGTTACCGGACAATACCCGTGTTTGGTGCGCTCACGAATACACTTTGAAAAATTTGCAATTTGCCCTAACTGTCGATGCAAGCAACATTGACTTACAAAACCGCTTTGAAGAAGTCAAAGCTTTCCGCAATCAAGGAGAAGCTACGGTTCCTTCATTACTGGGAGTCGAAAAGCGTACAAATCCCTTTTTACGTTGGGAGCAGCCAACATTACAATCATCCGTAAACAGTTACGACCCCGTACAAACCTTTGCGCGGTTGAGGGGAATGAAAGACCAATTTTAGCTAATGGCGAACCCGTTCGCGTTCGCGAAGCGTGTGCCTTGCACATAGCGTCTCCGTAAGGAGATAGGGCTAACGGCTAATTGCTACAAAACCATTAGCTATTAGCTATTAGCCATTAGCTAAAAAAAGTTGCGATCGTACCAATTTTTCGCTATGATCTTTAGGTTTGATGATAAACGCTCTTGCTTCTCAGGATACAGCTACGATGTAAGCGATCGCAGTACGAAGCTCAAGCGATTAATATTTTAAAGACAGTAGAGAAACAAGAACAAAGATGGCGAAACGCATACAGTTAGTCTTAACTCAAGACGTCAGCAAGCTGGGAAGATCCGGCGATCTAGTAGAAGTCGCTCCTGGCTATGCTCGGAACTACCTGGTTCCTAGAAAATTAGCTACTCAAGCAACCCCTGGAATTTTGAAGCAAGTTGAGCGTCGGCGCGAGCTAGAACGTCAGAAACAACTGGAACTGAAGCAACAAGCTCAAGAGCAAAAAGCAACCATAGAAAAAGCTGGTAGCTTTAACATCGCCAAACAGGTTGGTGAAGGTGAAGCGATTTTCGGTACTGTGACCACTCAAGAAGTCGCAGATGTTATTAAACAAATTACAGGGCTGGAAGTGGATCGTCGTGGTATCACGATACCAGATATCAGCAAGTTAGGTAGTTATGAAGCTGACATCAAGTTGTTTACAGACGTAACAGCGAAAGTCAACATTGAAGTGGTAGCTAGCTAAGTCGGGCAGAAAATCAATTTTTTGTAAAAAAATATGCGTATTGTAAAGAGACGTTGCGTTGCAACGTCTTTTTATTAGACGGACAAATTTTGGTTTATAAGAGTAATAGTTCATTTGTATTGAAAAGCTTTAAACAAATTCTTTTATGTCAGAAGAACTTAACTTTCAAGGCAATGGCATGGATCGCCTCCCGCCCCAAAATATAGAGGCAGAAGAAGCGATACTGGGCGGTATACTGCTAGATCCAGAAGCAATTAGCAGGGTGCGCGATCGCCTCGTCCCAGAAGCTTTTTATATCAGTGCTCATAAAGATATTTATCAAGCTACATTACGCCTCCACAATCAAGGAAAACCCACTGACTTACTTGCGGCGATCAACTGGCTCAATGACCACGATATGTTAACCCGTGTTGGTGGAAGAAATAAACTTACTACGCTGGTAGACCGCACGGTGTCAGCCGTTAACATTGATGCTTTAGCAGAGTTAGTCATGGAAAAATTCCTGCGGCGTCAGCTGATAAAAGCAGGTAATGACATCGTACAACTGGGTTTTCAGACAGACACCGAACTACCCGTTGTTCTCGACCAAGCAGAACAAAAAGTTTTTAACGTTACCCAAGAACGTCCCCAAGTGGGTTTAGTTCATATTGAGGACACGTTAATTAATGCCTTTCAAGATATAGAAACTCGCAATCAAGGAATCGCCTTACCGGGAATTCCCTGTGGTTTTTATGACTTAGATGCATTAACCAGTGGTTTTCAGCGTTCCGATCTAATTATTGTTGCAGGGCGTCCGTCTATGGGTAAGTGTGTCGCCTATGATACAGAAATCGTATTAGCAGATGGTTCAATTTCTACTATTGAAGAAATTTATCGCCATTCTCAAGCAGAATTGTTAACTTTAACGGATGATTGGAAACTCCAGATAACTCAACCATCAGCATTTATTGATGACGGAATTAAACCGATTTTTCGCGTTACAACTCAATTGGGGCGGTTTGTTGAGACTACAATGACTCATCCCTATTTAACCATTGATGGATGGTACCCCCTTTCAGAACTGACTGTAGGAACTAGAATTGCTGTTCCTCGCAAAATTAATATATTTGGGACAAAGAAAGTTCGTGAATGTGAAGTTAAATTGTTAGCTTACTTTATAGGAAATAGTTGCTTAACAGGCCATACATTGGAATTTACGCATCCCAATCCTCTCATTCAACAAGACTTTATCCATGCAGTTACTAGCTTTTCTACTCAATTAAAAATTTGCGAAGAAAATTGTTTCGAAGCTTTATCACAATCGCATACAGCAAGAACTCAAGAACAAAAAAATTCTCTTGCTAAATGGTTGAAAAAGTTAGGATTGTGGAGCAAAGAAGCTAACACAAAGACAATTCCCGCTTTTGTGTTTCAACTAGAGCGATCGCAAATTGCTTTATTCCTCAACCGTCTCTTTGCAACAGATGGATGGGCAACTGTTTTGGCAAACGGTCAACCACAAGTAGGTTATTGCACTGTTAGCAAAAAACTAGCAAGACAAATACAACACCTACTCTTAAGATTTGGTGTTATTGCAACTTTTAAGCAGGAAAATATCAAATGTAAAGATACTAGTAAATTAGCTTGGCGATTGGATATTACTGATGACAATTCAATCAAAAATTTTATTTCAGATATTGGGATCTTTAGTAAAGAAACAAATTTAGCACAAGTACAAGCTGCTTTAATAACGAAGCAATATCAAACAGATTGTAGCCTTGTTCCAGTTGCAATAGACAAGGAAATAGCAGCAACTCAAGGTAAAAACACTTGGTTAGATTTAATTCAAAGTGTAGAAATTAAAGGATATACAAATATTCAGTTTGGGAAATTTACACCATCAAGCGATCGGCTTTTTACTTTAGCAACCGCATTAAAAGATTTGTCATTACAGCATTTAACAACAGGAGATGTTTATTGGGATACAATCGTTTCTATAGAACTTATAGGTTATAAACAAGTTTACGATTTAACAATTCCCGATACCCACAATTTTGTAGCCAATGATATTTGTGTTCACAATACTGCGTTCTGTCTAAACTTGGCTCACAACGTTGCAGCTTCATATAAATTACCAGTTGCAGTCTTTAGTTTAGAAATGTCGAAAGAGCAACTCGTGCAAAGGTTACTAGCCAGCGAAGCAGGAATTGAAAGTGGTTACTTGCGAAGCGGACGAATTAGCCAGACACAATGGGAACCTTTAAGCCGTGCTATTAGTACGCTCACGGAGATGCCAATTTATATTGACGATACTCCCAATATTACAGTTACAGAGATGCGGAGTCAGGCACGGCGCTTGCAAGCAGAAATAGGTTCCGAACTGGGACTGATTGTTATAGATTACTTGCAGTTGATGGAAGGAGCCGGTGATAATCGCGTACAAGAATTATCAAGAATTACCCGCAGCATCAAAGGTTTAGCACGTGAATTATCTGTTCCCATCATTGCTTTATCTCAGCTTAGCAGAGGAGTAGAGTCGCGCACCAACAAGCGACCAATGTTATCCGATTTAAGAGAATCGGGTTCGATCGAACAAGATGCGGATTTAGTCATAATGCTGTATAGGGATGAATACTATAACAGTGACAGCCCCGAGCGCGGAATTGCTGAAGTCATCATAGCCAAACATCGGAATGGTCCAACAGGTACCGTCAAACTGTTATTTGACCCACAATTTACCAAATTTAAAAATTTAGCTAAACCTGGAGGATATTAATACCAATAGCTAATGGCCATTAGCCATTAGCTATTAGCCATTAGCATTTAGCAGTATTACTCAATACCCAACAATTCCACATCAAAATTGAGAGTAGCATTAGGTGGGATCACGCCACCCGCACCGCGAGCACCGTAACCCAAGTCGGGAGGTATAATTAGCTGGCGACGACCGCCTACTTTCATAGTGCTCAGTCCTTCATCCCAACCTTTAATGACCTGTCCGACACCAAGTTTAAATTTAAACGGTTGGTTGCGATCGCGGGAACTATCGAATTTCTTCCCATTTTCTAAGGTACCTGTATAGTGAACAACAACCGTTTGTCCGGTTTTAGGAGTTGCGCCAGTTCCCTCCTTAAGTTCAACATACTTTAATCCAGAGGGTGTAGTAATGGCATTAGCTTCAGACATAGGTTTGCTTGCAATTAAGGTATTGTTTTCAGTTGTTTGAGTGGGTACTGGAGTTGTATCAGTCATCTGTTCCGCAATAGCTGTGTTTTGATTGTTACTACCAACTTGTGCCAGAACCAAGACGACAACACAAACCAGCATGAAACCCACGCTGAGTAAAATTGCTTTCAAAATAGTCCTCCCCACTAAGGAAGTCTGGTAATGAGATGACCAGCACGACAAAACTTAGTTTAAAACACAAAGCGATCGCTATCGCCAAAGCTTATTTTCTAAATCGCGGACTTGACGCTCCAAGCGGTCTATTCTACCGCGCAATTCATCCACTTCTGACTGACGAGCCACCCCCAAATCCTGCAACATATTCCGCAGTTGTCTTTGCATTTGAGCATCCCAGGTTCCCTGCTCTGACTTTAATTGCTGTACCATATCATCCATAACCGCCTTCGCCTGTTCGGGATCGAGCTTCCCATCTTTAACAAGGCGATCGCTTGCTTCCTTAACTTTATCCGCGACTAAGGATGTTGTACCAATACCCAACATTAATAACTGCTGCATCCAGTTGTTGTTGTCCATAATGCCTTTCTATCAATTGTTTCAAAGCAAAAAACCCTTTTTCATAAATCTATGCTATAGACCTATGCCACTAAGGTTAATTAATATAGAGTACAGCTCTATTCTGACAAACAAATATGAGGAATCAATAGTGTGGTTATCGAGCTACTCAAGGTGAAAATTCCGCCCGAACAACGGGAAAAATTTATCCAGAAGGATGCAGAAATTTGGACACCAGCACTTGCCAAGTATCCGGGTTTTCTGGGAAAAGAAGTATGGATCAACCCAAATGATGCTGCTGAAGTTGTTTTTATCATTCGTTGGGCAACACGGGAACAGTGGAAAGCCATACCTCAAGGTGATTTAGAGGCAATTGAAAAAAAGTTTACTCAAGCACTTGGATTTCCGCAAAAAATTGTAGAGTCAGAAGAATATCAAGTAAGGAAATTCCCGCAAAAGTGAGTTATATCCCCCAACCAAGCACCTTACTAATTTCTTGCGGTAATTTCAAAGGACGGAAGGGTTTGGCAAAGACAGCAGCAACTTGCAAACCACTAAAGCTTTCTCGGTCGGATTCTTGAACTTTAGCTGTCACTAAGATAACAGGAATTGGCTGAGTTGCAGGGTTAGCTTTAAGTTGCTGTAATGTTGTGCGTCCATCCATATCAGGCATCATCATATCAAGCAAGATGACATCTGGTTTGCGTTCTACAGCCAACTTGATTCCTTCCTCTCCACAAGAGGCTACAATCGCATTCCACCCCGCACCCATCTCTAACCCCAGTTTGGCAATTGCCCGCACATCTTCTTCATCATCAACGATTAAGACACTTTTGCTCATAGCAATGCCCCTCAAATTTTCATAATGATAATCTAACATTTGCTATCTATCCTATTTCTCAATCGGGGAGAACTAGGGTACGAGGTCAAAAAATATAGAACTTTTACAGTTCATGACTAACTGGTAACACAACATAAAAAGTACTGCCTTCACCTAAAATACTTTCAGCCCAAATTTTCCCATCATGCTGCTGTATTATATTTCGGCAAATAGCAAGCCCCAATCCGGTTCCTCCTTTTTGCCGTGAGTCAGATGCATCAACTTGTTGAAAACGCTCAAAAATAGTTTGCAATTTATCTTCTGGAATTCCTCGACCTTCATCTCGCACTGTAATCACAAGAGAATGGGGACTAAGATTAACATTCTTCCCCTCTGGCATTTCCCCCCTCTCGCCTTCCTGTTTGAGGAGATCGGCGCTTATCCAAACAGTGTCTCCCGGTTTTGAGAACTTAATGGCATTGCTGAGTAAATTCGTGAACGTTTGCAATAGGCGATCGCAATCTGCCCAAATTTCAATTTCAATCGGATTGACAACTAGCTTTACTTTTGAGTTATCTGCCATAGCCTGCATCGCTTCTGTCGCTTGCACTAATAACTGAGCAGCATGGCATCTTACCTTATGCATAAAAATTTTACCCGATTTCATCCGTTCCAAATCGAGAATGTCATTCACCAGACGGATCAGGCGTTCGGTATTGCTAGTGGCAATACTTAAAACTTTTTGTCCCTGCTCGGTCAAACTTCCGAGTTG
Source organism: Tolypothrix bouteillei VB521301 (assembly GCF_000760695.4). Taxonomy (GTDB): domain Bacteria; phylum Cyanobacteriota; class Cyanobacteriia; order Cyanobacteriales; family Nostocaceae; genus Scytonema; species Scytonema bouteillei_A. Next base: position 992,162 of record NZ_JHEG04000001.1, read on the forward strand.
ACCGGCATCTAACAAATCCAACGCCCCCATAATAGACGTTAAAGGAGTACGCAGCTCGTGACTCACAAGAGAGATAAACTCATTTTCCAGTTGCTTGCGTTCGGTAATATCATTTGCAATCAGTAAAGCACATTGAACTTCGTTCAGTTCGATCGGTTCAACAGATAGCAGTATTGTCTTGACATCAGAGTCCTTAGTGCAAAACTCAAATTCTTGGTTGTGTAACGAACCAGTTTGTTGCAACAATTGCATGATACGAGACAGAGCATCTGAGTTTTTACTCAAATAAATCTCAGCAGTTGTGCGATCTATCACTTCTTCTAAGGAATAGCCGCTCATCCTTAAAAAACTGGGATTGACATCGATAAACCTTCCTTCGGTAATTGTAACAATAGCAATAGGATTGGGACTGGAGCGGAAAGCTTTGGAAAACTTTTCCTCTGCTTGTTGGCGTTCTCGAATTTCCTGCTGTAGTTGAGTATTTTGTGCTTGGAGTTGTTTTTGCAGTTTGCGAATTGTTAAGTGGTTTTCAATGCGGGCTAAAACTTCCTCTACTTGAAACGGTTTTGTGATGTAGTCTACGCCTCCAACAGCAAAAGCTTTGACCTTATCAAGTACATCCCCCAAAGCACTGATAAAAATCACCGGAATTTCACGGGTACGTTCGTTTGCTTTCAATTGCTGGCAAACATCATAACCATTCATTTCTGGCATATTGACATCAAGCAAAATCAGATCGGGAGGAGCTGCTGAAGCCCCCCGCAGTCCTGTTGAACCTTTAGTAACACTACGAACTTTATATCCTTGTGCCATCAACATTGCAGAAAGAAGGTTGAGGTTCTCCGGAGTATCATCGATTACCAAAATATCTGCTTTGTAAGTATTGGGGTTTCGAGCGTACATTTTCAGTGATGTTACTAAATTTAACAGTATAATTTTAAACTTTTTATTAAAAATTTTGAATAGTTTCGGACCTCCCCTAGTTCTCCCCGATTGTTCCTTAATCTAAAAAACATTGAACCGAGGTTATTTTATGATTCATCACTTTTCCATCTCCGTTAAAGATCCTTACCACGTTGCAACAGTTTTTGCCGAAATCCTGAAAGGACAAGCTCTTTCCTTTCCCCCTCACCCTGGTAGTTACATAGTTGTTGCCTTCGACGGACACGGTACAGCGATTGAATTTTACCCTTTGGGTACCGAACTCGTCCCTGGTGTAGAGAAAGAGCAATGTAATTTTGTACAAACTTCTAAAACTTCCGATTACAAGGATGTACATGCTGCTCTATCTGTATCTCTCAGCCAAGAAGAAATCGAGCACATTGGAAAACGTGAAGGTTGGCGTGTCGTTCGCTGTAACCGCGACTCTTTATTTGATGTCATGGAGTTGTGGGTAGAAAACAGATTGATGATCGAACTACTTACGACAGAAATGGCATCTCAGTATTTATCGCATTTTCTCCAACCAGAGGAAGCTGCGTACAAATATTTCAGCCCAGTCGCTGTTGGATAACCCTTTCTCAAAAAGAACAAAGACGCAAACAGTACATTAAAAATCAGTTTTTACAAAAAAGTTGCAAAACTTCTGCAGAGAGGTAAATTATATGCGACCCACAAAAATTCAACTTGTACTTACCATTATTGGCCTTACATTGTTCGGGTCTAACTTTATCCCTGCCATGCAACTAAAAGTGAAATACCGAACTATCTCTATCTCAGGTCAGGGTGTTGTTTCTCAACCTGTCAAAAGTACAGTAACAATTAAAGAACCTGGTTTTAATTTATCTAGTAATTCACTGAAAAAACAGTCTGAGAATAACCAGGTTTTCTTCTGGGACCTGAACCGCACCCACGCGCAGGTATGGAGAGGGTCCCATCTTTTGGAATTCCACAACGTCGAGAACCTGGTTGATTGAGAATTTTTTATAGTTCATCATATTTTTAATGTACGCAATTCTTCTTATTAAAATAGCAATTAACCACGACCCGTTTGTCTAAAAAGACGGGTTTTTGATTTGGCAAAATTGAGAAAATATTTACTCTATAACAATACCTTTGCCAATTTCTCAAAAGCCCTACAGACCGGAAGTCTGAGGCTACATAAAGAAAGCCCACCTACGTGGGCTAAAACCCAAAGCCCTTGCCTTGCGGTGAGACCAGTGCGTTCCCTTGTGCGTGGCACTTTCGTGCCATAGGCGGGTTTCCCGCGTCCCGGCAAGTCGCGTAGAGCCCTGCGGGCATAGCTTCGCATCGCGTAGCGTCTCCGCTCCTGAGATACCCTCTGACTTGAAAATGCTAGAAGTTACCCACCTAAAAGATAATTCAATTGAATTTGAATGTTTGTCGTTGAACCTGCAACTAGGACAGCCGCATCATTAAATCTAGGTGGACCAGTGCGGATAACTGGGTTTTCAGAAAATCCAAATCCCTCAAGTGGAATTCCCAAACCATTCCGATTCGCTTTATTGTCGCTGTTGGTGTCATGGAGAACAGCAACAGCATAATTGCCTGGTTGCAAATTTTTAAAGGTAACGGTTAATGGCATTGTTGCGATCGCAACGCACTGACTTTGTACAGCACTAGAGCTGTTGCTCGGAAAGCCCCTACTACTAGCAAATAAACTTAAACAAACTTGCCCTTGTCGGTTTTTCAACCCCTGTATTTCAACAGTTAATTGACTGTTTTGTTTGAGTCCCGCAAAGGATGGATTCGCTATTCCTCCAATCACTGAAAAAACTGAGGTAATGGCTAGAAATTTTAGAAAGCCTATCGATTGTTTTACTTTAATGTTTTTTGTCTTAGAAGTTGTCTGCAATTTACTAGATTTGTGCATTTTATATGTCCTTGATATAGGGTTTTGATAAATTTTTATCGAACGTTCAGTAGGTTAAAAGAGCGACTAGCATGCCAAAATCACTTACCAAACGCTCAGTAGGTAACAAGCAAAAAAATTAGCGCCTTTGAATTCCTTCTAGCAAAACCAAAATCATCTCATCAACTATCTCCTTTTTATAGGACACGGGTTCTGAAGAATAAACAACAGAAATACTTTCTAATAAAGACAAAAGAAAGCCGACAAGCAATTCAGGTCGAACAGCACCAATTCGATGATTTGCTTGAGCAGTTGTAAAGATTTGTCCAATGGGTTCAAAGATGGCTTGGTTAATTGCATTTGAAAGACGTTCCTTGGCTTCCTGGCTCAGAGAAGGCATATCTGTCTGCATCATGGCATGAAAGTTAATGGGATGTTGGGACAGAAACCAGTCAGTAACCCCTTCAAGTTGCGATCGCAATTCTCCCTCTGTTCGATGTAGCACGTTCTGTAATCCAATTCGATGACGTTCAAACAAACGTTCCCTAACAGAAACAAACAGTTCCTCTTTACTCGAAAAGTGATAGTAAAGCGATGCTTGACGCATCCCCACTGCCTTAGCGATATCACGCATCGTTACAGCTGTGTAGCCTCGAGCTTGGAACAGCAATTCAGCCACATCAAGAATGCGATTTCGCCCATCTGCTTGTTTATCTGAGATTGGGTTTTGAGAATCAGGGCTCACTATACTACTGAACGATTGGTAGGCTGCAATTAATAAAAAAATTAACAAAAACTGAGGGGCTGTGTCAAGAGCTAAGAGGGCAAGATTGAGTTAGTTACGAGTGCGATCGCAAATCCATCATATCCTTTACTACCTACAGTTTGGATTGCAGTAGCGCTTACGTAGGGCGACTGCGCTAGTAGCTCGTTAAATCGGCGCACTCCGCAAACGCTAGGATCGTTAGTGGTAGCATCAATGACAGTTCCATTGCGAACGACATTATCCGCAATGATTGCACTACCTTGACGGGCGAGCTTGAGTGACCAATCAAAGTAATCCGGATTGCTTGGCTTATCAGCGTCGATAAATATTAGGTCAAATACGTGACCCTCAGCTACAAGCTGTGGTAGTGTATCAACTGCCGGTCCAAGACGCAGCTCTACAACGTCGGTTAACCCAGCACGGGCAATGTTGGCACGAGCAATTTCAGCGTACTTTGGGTTGGCTTCTAACGTAATCAAGCGACCATCAGGAGGTAGCGCTTGTGCCAGCCAAATTGTACTGTAGCCCCCTAAAGTACCAATTTCTAGAATAGTGCGTGCGCCTTGGAATCGTGCCAACAAGTGCAAAAGTTTGCCCTGGTTTGGAGAAACGTTGTGTGCTGGCAAGCCAGCTGCGGCGCTAGCTTGAAGCGCCGCATCAAGTGCAGGATCGGACGGTACGAGCAAATCTGTAAAGTATTGGTCAACTACAGTCCATTGCTCCTGAGTCATATATCCTCACTTCATAATGTAATTCCAAACGCAGACAATTGCATTCCTCTATTTTTGAGCAGCACCGACAGCAGTAGGTTCACCAAGAATTTTAGTAAATCGTTCTATATAAAAGCTTACAGGATTTTCAACTGCCCGTATTGATTCGCGATCGCGCACAGTACTCCACCATTTTTGCAAGCGAGGTGTTTCTGTGGGTAAAGTAAAGTTGCGGAAATGCTCTAGAAGAGGTAAACGTTCAAACCAGGGGTAGAAACTGATATCAACTAAAGAGAATTGTTCTCCCAACCAATACGGACCCTTGCCAGATAGCTTGCTTAACCCTTCTTGCTCGACGTACAAAAGAGATTCCAAAAATTCTCTTTGTCCCTGTTCTCGTTCTTGCGTGTCTTTCCCGCGTAGAAATTTGTTAAACGCAGGTACAAGGCGAGTATTAGCGTAGTCGATCCAGATACGAGCGATCGCACGAGATGCGGGATCGCGAGGCAATAAAGGCGGTTCTGGAAAGACTTCATCAAGATACTCGTTAATGATGGCAGATTCATAGATGGCGACATCATTATGTTTGATGGCTGGGACTTTACCGTAGCGAGAAACTTGAGTAAAACCTTCTGGTTTGTTTTGTAAATCAATTTCAATAGGGGTAAAGTCAATTCCTTTTTCTAGCACAACAACACGAGTTCTTTGAGAAAACGTAGAGCCTTTGGAGAAGTAAAGCTGTATGGTGCTCATTTGACTACTTCCTTATTTAGGGTTGCAAAAAATGAAAGGCGCTAGGAGCAGAGAGAGGAAGTTAGGGAAAAAACGAACTACAAGGGGAGAGGCTTATATCCTAGCTCCCTGCTCCTTTAGTGAACTATAAATTTAGCTGGCATTTGCAGCAGCCAAGTTAATAATTACTTTTATCGCCCGAATTACCGTATATTACTTTAAAAGTATTTCACAGTCTTTGCAAAAACACAAGTATTTTTGCACATAAAGCTTTTGTAATTAACCAAAAGAGCGCTTTACTTCCTATTACGAACTACAGTTAGTTTAAATGGCTTAAATTTCTAAAACACTGTTGTCTTGAATTCAGATTTGATCTTTTGGATTATCTGTCGCCGCGTGTTATACATATTTTGAGTAGAAGCTTCCACCCTAGTAACAACATCAGGAGGAGCCGTTTGAGGAGAACCACTTTGAAAGGGGGGCTGCGGATTGTATTCTATTGCTAGCTGGACTTCCTGAGCAATTGCGTCACCAAATAACTCAGCAGCGATCGCCAATGCAAAGTCAATTCCAGATGTAACTCCTCCACCTGTAATTCGGTTGCGATCGATGACAACTCTTTCTGAGACTACCTGAACTCCAAGCTCTTGCAATAAATCTAGCGATCGCCAGTGAGTCGTGGCTCGATAACCTTGGAGTAATCCTGCTGCTGCTAGTATAAAAGAACCCGTACAAACTGAAGTCACATAACGGGCTTTTTCTCCCCGTGTTCTAACAAAATGAAGAAACTGTGAATCTTCCAACTTCAAGTTAACCCCAGGACCTCCCGGTACAACTAGCACATCGAAATCTGGAGCCTTTGCAAAGGTTGTATCGGGTAAAAAAGTCAAACCGCGCTCGCTGCGGATGGGGTCTAAGGTTTCCGATAGCAGATAGACTTGCGTATTTGGTAATTTGGAAAAAACTTCGTAAGGTCCCGTAAAATCTAACTGCGTTAGATTTGGGAATAAAATTATACCTATAGAGATGTTAGAGATATTTTTGTTAGTAGTCATTTTTAGTTTGTCGAGTTAAGAGATCGGCACTTTTATATGCTTCAGAAGTGAGACTTCGCTTTGCTTCAATTGTCATGCAAAATCTCCCAAACGACCCCATATAAGTATGCGTTTGTACGGAAAAAAGAATGGGCTTTCATCTTCTAGATACTTCATTAACTTTTCTCGATACCGTTGTACAAATCGCTCGTATGTTTCCCTATCGACTTGTTGCTCGTAGGCAGTTAATAATGTTCCACGATACCACTCAATAACTGCTTCTCGTGATGGCAATACGTGTCCGTATATTTGCAACCTCACTTCTTGTTCTACAAACCCCAATTTATAAAGTAGCCGGGCATACTTATCTGGTGATAGCACTGTCAAGCGACGTACATATCCCCCCAATTCTTGACTAAATTCCCGTGCTACCTCTGCTGCTACGGTATGTACTGGTTCTAAATCCATTGCAGGAACTTGTACGGCAAGTTGTCCCCCTAATTGCAGTTTTTCACGTAACTTTTCAAATAATCCCTCATGTCCTGTTACCCATTGCAAAGCAGCGTTAGAAAACACTAAATCAAATTTTCCCGGTACAGAATTTTCTTCAATATGTCCTTGCACAAACCGCAACCCGTGCCCCTCAAACTCACGTGCTGCTTGTAACATATTCTCTGAAGAATCCAACCCGATTGTCTCTCGTGCTGCTATTGTTTCGTGCAAGTATTTTGTCAACTTTCCCGTCCCACAACCAAGATCTAAAACTCGCATATTTTCTTGGCTGCGTACCATGTTGACTAAGTCATAAAATGGTCGGCTTCTTTCTGCTTGAAATTTTTCATATTGGGTAGGATTCCATGTATCACTAATTACCATATTTTTTACAGCCTGTAATTCTATTGAAGCAGAGTCTCGTGTCAGGAATTTTTATTTAGGTCTTAGTAAATTTTAACAACTAAGCACTAACCAACATTGCAGGATTTTCATTTTGCTTGAGATGGCAAACTAAATAGTTCCACAAAATGTAGGAGCGGGTTTAACCGCATAATTGCTAACCTGCATCAAGCGATTGGTGAACCTGCTCCTACCCAAATGCCTCTAGCTATCTTATCCAGATTTTTGGACTGTGCTGAACCTAAAAGGGACGGCTGCCCCGGATGCTAACCCTCTTTAAAATCCGAGTTGCGTTAGCATGAAATTCCGGACGATAGTGAGCCGTTGCCTGATTATCCCAATAAAGCAAGTCACCCTTGCTCCACTGGTGCCGATAGGCAAACCGGGGTTGTGTAATATGCTCCTGTAGACGCGCAATGAGTTTTGCTCCTTCCACATGGTCATAATCTACAATGTCTACCTCACTGGCAGCATTTAGAAAGAGGATTTTTTTGCCCGTATCTGGATGAGTGCGAACTAAAGGATGGATGGCAACTCGTTCGCCTGGTTCAGGGGAACGTCCTGCTGCATAGCCTGGCTTGGGATACTCATCCCGGTACTTGCCGTAAAAATTAAAGTGGCGTAGTTGTAAACCAGCAATTTGCTTTTTGGTGGCATCATCTAGCTCTTCGTAAGCCTGCTCCAAATTCACCCAGTAGGTATTAGGTCCTCCATTTTCAGGCAGTTGTACTGCATAAAGTAAGGAACCACTAGATGGTAAAGGAAGCCAATCATGATCGATATGGGGTAACAGTTCCCGATAGTTCGGGAAGACATTGACCGAACTCTCTTCAGCAGCAGCATTTGCCAGAGTAAGAACAAGGGGTGGCAAATATTCCTCGGTTTCACCTCTGCGGACGTAAGCAGGCTGCTGGAAAATATCACCAAAGTAACTGGCAAAGGCTAATAACTGGTCATCAGTTAATGTCTGGTTTTTAAAGATAAGAATGTGGCGATCGCGCCATGCCTGTTTCAGTTGCAGAATCACCTCTGGTTCGAGAGAATGACTGGCATCAACTCCCGTAACAATAGCTCCAAGAGCTGCTTCCGTGGGTGTAATCTCAATCCGATTTGCGGTGAGTGTCACGATTGTGTCTCCTTGATTTACAAAATATATGGTCAAAGTTAGGTGAGTGTAGGTGAATCCTCTATAACTTTCTGCTTGAAGACGTTTGGTAATTCTGCACTGAATACCTCACCTTGAACCACTTCTGAACGGAAACCATCAACCCCAACTGGAATATCACCGGTGATGGTGGTCCGATAGAGGACACGCTCGACATTCAAACGATCCAAATCTTGAGGAGCTAAATGCACGGTGGCGCGGTTGTCCCAGAACGCGATATCACCGTTGTTCCATCGGAAGCGGGTGGTGTAAGCAGGCTTGGTGATTTGGTTAAAGAATAACTCCAGAAGTAGCTGACTTTCTTGTGGTGATACGTCAACAATATGCGATGTGAAGCCTGGATTAACGAATAATGCTCGTTCACCAGTCTCAGGATGAACTCTTACTACTGGGTGGATTGAGACTAGTGGATTTACTGCAATCCGATTTGCGAATTTGCCGTTACGAGGATAATGCCCGCCACCATTAAAGCGATGTTCCGCTTTTAACGTATCTGCTAGTGCTCGCAGGGGCGCTGATAGACCTTCATAAGCTGCAACGAGATTGCTCCACTGGGTGTCACCACCGAAGCTAGGGACATTAACTGCGCGTAAAACTGACGCTGCTGGAGGGTTGATAGCTGCCGTTACGTCTGTGTGCCAGGGACCTCCACTGCGAAAACCGTACTGCCGCTCATAGAGCTTACGGTCTACAGGTTTAATTTGTGGAAATCCCGGAACTGGTTCGGGCTCTCCAAGGGGATGCGCGTAAGTCACTTCGCCAAAACGAGATGTGAAAACAACCTGACTCGCATGATCTATGTTTTGACCGCGAAAGAATACAACTTTCCACTTCAATAGTGCTTTACGAATTTCTTTGACTTCATCATCATTCAGAGGGCGGGAAAGGTCTACACCACTGATTTCAGCACCAATGAAACCACTAACTTGTTTGACTTCGATATGCTTGTACCCCATGTAGATTCTCCAAAGTTTGATATGTAGGGTGGTATTCACACTCGTCTAGTTTCTTTTGGAATCTTGCTATATCCATGCAAGCAATATTTCAAAGGAAAGAAGCATCGCTAAAAATATTTTACAGTAAATTGATAGATTAACCGTAGTATTTAACTATCGTTACTTTTGTTATTCATCATGGGTCATTACTCATCTGCCACTAATTAATATGCAACACAGCTTTGCCAACATAACGCCTGTCTAGTAATTGCTGTGCTAGTTCAGCAACTTGTGTCCAAGATGCTTCTACTTCAATATGAGGACGCAATTGACCTGCGGCAACTAGATTTGCTAGCCGTTTCAGACCAACTGCTGCTGATTCGCGTTTTAATTCGTGGAACAGAATCAGACCATACAGACTTGCACCACCAGTTCCATAAAATCGTGAAGCATCGAATGTCACTTCAGACCCTGCTGATGTACCAAACAGGACTAACACACCATCTTGTGCTAGCAATCCAAGAGCTGTACCAAGTACCGCACCACCTACTGAGTCTAAAATCAAATGGTAGGGACCAAATTCACGGGCAGGTGCGAGGTCTTCGCCAATGACAACTGACTGTGCTCCTGCTGCTTTCACCAAAGCTTCGTAATCTGGGTAACGAATATGTGCAACCACATATGCTCCTGATAACCGCGCTAGTTGAATAGCAAAATGTCCTACTCCTCCTGATGCACCTGTAATCAAAACTGGACGACTTAGGAGAGAACCGCCCTTAAGTAACGCGTGGTATGCAGTTAAACCTGCTACAGGTAGTGTTGCGGCTTGAGCAAAAGATACATTGGCAGGGAGTTCGGCGAGAGCATCTGTAGAAACAGCTACGAGTTCTCCCCAAGCACCGGAACGCACCAAGCCTACTACACGTGCTCCTTGAGGGGGACCAGAGCCATCAGATGCAGGAGTTTCTATTGTACCTGCTAAGTCCCAACCGGGCTGCCAACCTGCATCTGCGCTGGTCGATCGCCTGACTTCTCCTCGGTTTAAGGAAATTGCTGCGACTCTCACTATAGCTTGATTGGGAGTAGGTGTTGGTGCATCTACCTCATGGAGTGCCAAACGTCCTTGCACCTTTGGATCGACAATTACAGCACGTATTTTTCCCATAGAAAACTTCCTAGTTTGAGTTAAAAAACGTAAAGTTTTTATACATCAATCGTGATTATTTGTCCTGTGACTTCTAATGTGTTTAAAATCTAAATTTCTTTAACTATCTCAGCAATCTCTGAAATTCTACGGCAAACTGATAGATTTTTGTATTTTATACAACTTTGATTAGTAACATATCACAAAAAACTAAAGTTAACAATCTATTTATTAATAGTTAATATTTTGTAATTTGTAATTTGTGGTTAAGTGCTTTACTTAAGGTAGCAACTTTAAATCAAGAGTTGAAACAGTACAAATGTACGTAAATATTGCAACAATAAGGCGAACCGCTAGTTAACTTTATTTGTCATAACTTACTCATCTATCTTAAATAATTCTTATGCAAGTACAAGATACCCTTGAAAAATATCAGCAGGATAACCGTCCATCTATAGCAATAGGTCATGTAAGATTGGCTGTGACTGATGTTTCAAAGGCTACTGAATTTTTCGTAAAGCTAGGGCTACGTCATATTACTCAATCAGATGAGTTTGCAGTTTTAGAGTTACGGGGAGGAACACACTTAGTCATAAGAAAAACATCAGATCCTATTTCATCGGGAACAAATGCTCCCTTCGATCTGATGGTGGACGATATTATAACTGCAAGACAAACCTTTACAGAGTGGGGACTCACGGTTTCTGAAATTACAATTGGTAGAGTTCACAAATCATTTATTCTCACTGGACCGGATGGCTACTTAATTACAGTAACTTCCTCACATACTGGTGGCAGAGTTGTTTAAGCAAATCAGCAAATATTAGCAAATAGTAAATTGTCAGAGATGTAGCACTAACGCTAGGATGTTAGCGCCGATAGGCACCTATAAGAAGTGCTTGTCCGCCCGATCTCTGGGCTGCTTTAAGCACTGCATTGACTTTTTTGAGAGCATTTGACACGTTAGAGTCCGACTTAAGCCCAATCAGGTAACGGTAGCTGTGGATCTTCCCATCAAGCGGTGTTGAGTTTACGTTTACAACATGAAAGCCTACATCTTGCAGTTCTGCTACTGTGTAGGAAAACATTCGGGAGCCAGAAGGCACAAGAAGCGAAATAATCACATGATTCGGATGAGCAGTGAAAGTAGTTTGATTTGTCTTTACAATTACCCAGAAATTTGTTTCGTAGTCGTTATCTTGAATGTTATTTGCAAGTGTCTCTAGCCCGTAAACTTTAGCAGCAGCAGATGCGGCGATGGCAGCTGTTGTACCATCTCCGTTAGAGACTTCTTTAGCTGCTGCGGCAGTGGAATTTGCTTCCACTAATGGGATGTTTGGAAAATTTTGCTGCAAGTAAGTTGCCAGCCCTCGCAAAGCATTTGGGTGTGAAATAATCTTTTTGACATCACCTGCTTGTGTACCTGGCTTAACAAGAAGACTGGAGGCAATTGGTATTGTGACTTCATCAATGACGCGCCAGCCCGGATCTAATTCCTGAAATATAAGGCGATAAGTTTCAGTGACAAAGCCACTATCTGAATTTTCTATCGGTATAAGTCCGCGAGGCACTTCACCGCTTTTAATAGCAGCTGCGATCGCTGCGATCGTATTGTAGGGAACTGCTTGCTCGAACCCAGGCATCGTAGACTGATACACTCTGGTTGCTTGCTCTGAGTAAGTGCCTTGCGGTCCGAGGTAGCCAAATTTTTCAGCCAGTGCCAATTTGAGTTGTATTACTGCAGACAAGCCGAATGCAACAGTCGTGACGCCAGCAAGACTCAAGAGCGAGCGGAAAGGCTGGAGTGAGAACATGATAAAACTTGTTTCTGAAAATAAAGAACGATTAGTGTAAAAATGATTTTACAGTAGATAGGCTCATCTCTTACCGTTAGAAAGACATTCACTGTAAGGAATAGTTACAATTTTTGTATAGCAAGTAACTTTTTGCTCAAATAGTAAAAAATCACTTTTAGTTACAGTTACTAGAAGCATGGAAAGCGGTAGATATACTCCACCGCAAATATTGAATGTCTGGTATAGAGAGTCTAATTCAAATTAGGCTCTCATATTCTGAATGGGAAAGGATAGAAAAATGGTTCAAAGTATAGATAAAGCTAACTATACAGTTACCGATCTAGATCGACTCGCACAAGATTTAAATCGAGATGGAATTTGCGTGATTCGCGGTCTTTTTGACAAAAAACTGATTGAAGAGTGGGCTCAAGCTTTTGAAAAGTTATTTAGAGAGCGTCAAAATCAACCGGGTGGGCTGGCTCCTCGTGAAGTTGCTCGTTACTATCTAACCTTTCCTTGGGTTCCTCCATTTGCTAACGAGTTAGTTTTCGCCAATCCAACGATTTTGGGTATCCTCGATCGCGTGTTTTTCCAAGAATACGTCATGGTTCAGTTAGGAGCGGATATCCCGGTGCAAGGCTCCAATTATCAAGAAACTCACCGGGATTTTCGCCCCCTATTCTCAGACCAGATAGTAACACCACTCTATGCTCTGGCTGTTAACTTTCCTTTGGTTGAAGTTACGGAAGAGAATGGACCATTCCAGATGGCACGTGGGACACACCTTTTATCCCGTGAGGAGGGGCTGGGAAAGATTGCCAGTGGTGAAATTCCGATGGAATCTTTTTATATGCAACCCGGTGACGCTATCGTTCGCTCGCCTCTGGCGCTGCATCGAGGTTCACCAAACAGAACTGCTCAGCCGAGACCGATGGTAGTTATGGGCTATGTTATGCATTGGTTGCATACAGCGAAAGTGGATTTGACTGTACCGCGAGACTATTATGAAAGCCTTCCTGAGAAAGTAAGGCAGTTATTGCGATGTCAGGTAGTAGAGCAGTTGCCAAAGGAGAAAGTAGAAACTTATATAAATTTTAAGTACTAAGTCGTTCCTACAACCTACATTGTTAAACCATCATTTGTTATGAAGAAATAAGTCATAACAAATAATGGTTTAAAGCAGAACATTGACACATAGATAGAGGTTGGGGCAAGCAAAACGGAGGAAGATTTGTTATCTTCCCGTTTCACTTTCTACAGATACAATGTCTCATATCGATCCAACACCGGAAACCCTAACTCAAAAACGTACTTACACAAATCCAGTTTACAAAGGCTATTTCGCCGATCCCTTTGTTTGGAAGTACCAAGATGTATACTATGCGATCGGAACTGGTGCAGCAGAAGCACAAGGACAGATAGACGAAATCACAAATGCGACAAGCAATGATTCTGCCAACAACTTATATGTCTTTCCTCTATTACGCTCTTTCGATTTCCTAAACTGGCATTTTGTTGGTAACGCGCTAAAACGTCCAGACCCTACTCTTGGAGACAACTTTTGGGCACCCGAAGTTGCATACAGTGATGGTAAATTCTACCTTTACTACTCTGTGGGACACGAGGATAAAAATCATCAGTTGCGCGTTGCTACCAGCGATACTCCTGTTGGTCCTTATGAGGATATTGGAGAACCGTTGATAGATCCTAATTCTTGTCCCTTTGCCATTGACCCGCACCCATTCCGCGATGACGATGGGGAGTGGTATCTGTTTTACGCCCGAGATTTTCTCGACACTGAGGGTGGTACCCGTGCTGGGACTGCACTCTGTGTAGATCGGTTCCAAAGCATGACAAAGCTCTCCGGCTTTGGGAAAACTGTCTTGCGTGCGCGTTCGGATTGGCAGAGGTTTTTAGCCAACCGTTTGATGTACGGTGAAATTTTTGATTGGCATACCTTGGAAGGTCCTTGTGTCAGGAAACATGAAGGTCGGTACTACTGTTTTTATAGCGGTGGACGTTGGGAAACCGAAAACTATGGTGTGGACTATGGAGTTGCTGACAATGTGATGGGACCTTATTCAGATGCAGGTAACGAAACAGGACCACGCGTGCTGCGATCGCATCCCGGTTGTGTTCTCGGACCCGGACACAATTCAATTATTCTAGGTCCAGACCTAGAGACTGAGTATATTGTTTACCATGCTTGGGGAGTAAACATGGCGGCGCGACAGATGTGTATGGACGAGCTGATCTGGACGCCTGATGGACCCCGTTGCAACGGTCCTACTTGGACACCGCAGACCATCACTGAAAAAAGTATGAAGGAAGGTAAGGCGTGAGACCCATTATTTGCCAACAGCACTTTATAAGGAGAGGGGTTTGGGGTGAGGTTGATTTAGGATTCCTAGTTAAAAGCCCTTAATGATAGTAGCGCTATCCCAATCCTAGGATAGCGCCATTTTTCTTATTAAATCCAGGGATAATATATGAGCAAGGGCTCCCTGAGTTTTTAGTATAAATTAGCGTGCTTTAATACATTAAACAGCACGACGGGTGAGTAAATTCCAGATAAAAATAGCGACTAGCGCACCAACAACTGCTAATGCGATACCGGGGATACTAAGGGTAGTAGCAGCCAGTGAAAATTGACCCGTGCTAAAGAATACGCCTAAGCTACCACCAACAAAAGCACCAATAATTCCTAACAAGATCGTTCCTAAGATTCCACCACCTTGATGACCGGGGTAGATAGCTTTAGCAATAGCTCCAGCGATGAGACCTAATACAATCCAAGCAATAATGTTCATTGTTTTAAATGGGGTAAACTTTTTTATTTGACAATTACACAATAACAACTTAAATATGAATGTCCAATCTGTCAGCAGAATTAATTATTTACAAGTCTAAAGGCTGACATTAGTTGGTTTATTTCTTAAGACATAGATTGCTATTAAGAAAAATTAAAAAACTCCTAGTTAGGTCTCAAACTAGGAGGGAAGAAATTCATTGCTTGGTAATTGCAGTATAGGAATTTTTAAGAACCAATCTGTTCTACCAAAGGAATAAAACTCAAGAGTAAACATCTGTCGTCTTATGTAGCAGCCTACGCTCGGAAAACGAGTGGATGAATTGTCCTGAATGCGAACAACGCCACTTTACCGTGGTACCTACAAGAAATTTTGAGGAATTTTGTGGAAAATTGCGTATTCTCACAAACTAGAGTGTATTAACAATTAGCAATCACTACTCATCAAGTATCTCTTTATGTTCAAAGGAATTTTGTTCGCATTTGCAGCTGTTATTATCCCCTTAGCTAGCTACAGCCATAACTCAGCAATTGCCAATACCCCCATTCAGTATCATCTTTCTCAAAATACTAAGCAAACAAAAACAATACGTTACGAGCGCATTGGAGTCGGAGGTATAAGACTTTCTATGTCTGAAGCACAAGTCAGACAAATCTTAGGTAAACCTGTAAAGGTTACAAACGGATTCCTTGGTATTGTTGGTAAAACTCGGACTCTTCAATATTCAGGAATTACAGTTGATTTAGCCGAAGGTTCCCAACCGGGTAACTTTGATGTTTATCAAATCAAAGCTAATGGTTCTAAGTATGGAACACCTGATGGAGTCAAAATAGGTGACAGTCAAGAAAAATTAATGAAAATATATGGAAAAAGTCAACCCACTCAAAATGGTAATGTAACTCATTTTAACTACAGTATTGATAAACCCAGTCCCACAAGTTTTGTTTTTACTATTAAAAATGGTAAGGTCACGGAAATAAGCTGCTTTGATGTTCTTGCTTAACCCTCTCCTATCACTCTAGAGATAAAATAATTGAGGCGAATAGAATTCGCTGCTATACAAACAAAGTCCGCCTCTGCAGACTAATATGAAAACGGGGTTTGAAATTTTCTAGCAGCGAAAGTGATGAAAGCTTTCTTGCGGTTTTGCTCTCTAACCCCTTAAAAAAGGGGGGAACTTAATTCCAATTCTCCCTTTTCACGATGTTTTATCTCTTTTCTAGAGATCTGTGTACACCGTAGCTTTTTAAGCGGGGTTGCAATACTGCATGGAATCGCCTTTGTTTCCTCATACCAAGTTGCGTTTATACATTGTACTTTCTCCCTTGTCTTCCTTGTCCCCCTAGTCTCCCTTGTCCCATCAACAAGTGATGTCTTTGAATGCAACTTCGTATCACACCCCCTGCTTCTCTCTCTGGAAAATTGTTGAGAGCCTTTGATGTGTTGGGAGGGCTTGGGGGTGAAGGCTTTTTCCCGCTAGACGGTAGAATTTTTTCATCGGGATTACACGAGACAGGAGGGGGCGAAGAGCCTGGAAACGCGACGGGGTAAACGACAAGGAACAAAAATATAATATTTAGTTAAACTAACAATTAGTAATCAAGAAAATCAGATTAACGTATATTTTAGTTACAAAGGGATTGTATTTTTGCTGTACCCTATGTAATATTGCTAAATAAAACCCCAGTAAGTCAGTCAATAAACAGTATTTTAAAAGCTGTAGCTGACTTTGCAATCGTGTATAAATGGCATCCGCAAGCCCGCATTTAATTAAACAGGTGTATAGTGCGTGAAACTCGAATTTCCAGAGATTTTACAGAATTAAGACATCGAAAATTACATACACAAGGGAGCAATGATTATGACTGTCGCTCTAGAACGTCCCAAAAAAAGAACTCGCTCGGCAGAGATTCGCGAACAACTGGGATATCCTATCATTGATACAGATGTACATACCCAAGAATTCCCCCCAGTTTTCTTGGATTATTTAGAGCAAGTCGCTGGTACTACAATTGCAGAACGCTTCCAAGAACACCTACCCGGTTCATCCCGATCCAAATGGTTCAAGCAATCTTGGGAAGAACGTCGCGCATATCGCACTACACGTCCTCCTTTCTGGACTCGTCCCACTGATGATGCCTTAAATTTAGCTACCATTAGCTTACCCAAACTTCTACACGAGCGCTTGCAAGAAGCAGGTACAGACTTTGCTGTTGTATATCCCAACTTAGCAACTTTAGCTCCTCATATTGGCAATGAAGATATGCGCCGAGCAGTATGTCGTGCTGCAAACACCTATCATGCTGATATTTTCCGTCCCTATAGCGATCGCTTAACACCAATCGCTACCATCCCCATGCATACACCCGAAGAGGCGATTGAAGAGTTAGAGTATGCAGTGAAAGTTTTGGGATTGAAAGCAATACAAATTCCCGGTCATATTCGCCGTCCAATTCCCGCTTTTGAGAAATATGGTGAGGAAGTCGCAAATGAAGCTATCTGGATTGACACCTTTGGTTTAGATAGCAAATATGACTACGATCCCTTCTGGAAGAAGTGCGTGGAACTCAAAGTTGTACCCACCACCCATTCTAGTGGTATGGGTTGGATAAATCGTCGCTCTATTTCTAACTATCAGTACAACCATATCGGTCACTTTGCTTCGGCTGGTGAAGCACTCTGCAAATCACTGTTTTTTGGTGGTGTGACTCACCGCTTCCCTACCTTGAAGTTTGCTTTTTTAGAAGGTGGTTCAGCCTGGGGTGCGAGTCTTTACGCTGATTTAATTTGGCACTGGGAAACCCGCAATAAAGACCACCTGTTGGAAAATAACGATCCTGCGAAGATCGATCGTGAAGAACTGTTAGAGTATTACGTTCGCTATGGTGGCGAACTCGTACACGGTCGCTTAGATCGATTGGGAAGCGGTCTGGGCTTCCACTCTGAGTTAATATCTCCTACCGATCCAGGCGAACAGGATGAATTTGCCTTAGCAGGAGTTAAAACTCCAGAAGACGTGCGGACACGCTTCTTAAATCACTTTTACTTTGGTACAGAGTCAGATGATACCCGTGTAGCTCATGCTTTTAACCGCAAAGCCAATCCTTATGGCGATCGCATTAAAGCCTTTTTGGGTTCTGATTCCGGTCATTGGGATGTACCTGATATTACAGCTGTAACTGCCAATTCTTACTCCTTTGTTGAACGTAGCATCATTACAGAAGAAGACTTGCGCTATTTCTTATCTATTCATCCATTAGAGCTGTACACAAGTCTTAACCGTGACTTCTTCAAAAGAACATCTGTAGAAAAAGCAGCAGATGAATACTTAGAGAATAAGGATTAGGGACAAGGGAGACAAGGGAGAAGGACGCATTTCCAATGCCCAAGTTCTAATATCAAAATTTTGTAAAATCAGGAGAACGCATCATGACTATTGCTTTAGACCGTCCAACACAAAAAACTAAATCTGCTAGGATTCGTGAAAAACTGGGTTATCCAATTATTGATACTGATGTTCATACCCAGGAATTTGAACCCGCAGTTTTGGATTATTTAGAAGAAGTTGCTGGAAGTGGAATTGTTGAACGCTTTAAAGAACATTTACCAGGAGCTTCTCGCTTTAAATGGTACAAGCAAACTTGGGAAGAACGTTTTGCTTATCGTACTAACCGTCCTAACTGGTGGGGACGTCCGACTAAAAATACTCTAAATTTGGCTACTATTAGCTTGCCAAAGTTATTGCACGAACGGTTGCAAGAAGCGGGTACAGATTTTGCCGTTGTGTATCCTAACTTAGCTACAATGGCACCAAATATAGGCAATGAAGAAATGCGGAGGGCTGTGTGTCGGGCTATTAATAAGTATCATGCTGATATTTTCCGCCCGTACTCTGACCGCCTCACACCAATTGCTGCAATTCCCATGCACACTCCTCAAGAAGCAATAGAAGAGTTGGAATATGCCGTCAAAGTTCTTGGTCTGAAAGCCATTCAAATCCCCGGTTATGTTCGCCGTCCGATTCCCGCCTTTGAGAAGTATGGCAAGGAAGTAGCAAATGAGGTGGTTTGGATTGATAACTTTGGCTTGGATAGCGAGTATGATTACGACCCTTTCTGGGAGAAATGTGTAGAACTGAAAGTTGTACCTACGACTCACGCTTCAAGTCAAGGTTGGACGACTCAACGTTCTGTAACCAACGCTCAGTACAACCATATCAATCACTTTGCTTTTGCTGCAGAAGCACTGTGCAAATCTTTATTCTTTGGTGGCGTTACCCGTCGCTTCCCCAGTTTAAAATTTGCTTTTATGGAAGGTGGTTCTGCTTGGGGTGCGAGTTTGTATGCTGATATTATTTGGCATTGGGAAACTCGTAATAAAGAACATTTGTTGACCAAGAATAACCCTGCTATTGTAGACAAAGAAGCACTTAAAGAACTCTACATTCGTTATGGTGGAGAACTCGTGCATGGACGCTTAGATGGACTCGGTGATGGTTTGGGATTCCACAGCAAGCATTTTGCACCTGAAGATCCAGGCGAGCTAGATGAATTTGCTCTTGCGGGAATTGAGAAGCCGGAAGATGTACGCGATCGCTTTTTAAATCACTTCTACTTCGGTACGGAGTCAGACGATACCCGTGTAGCTCAAGCTTTTAACCGCAAAGCTCTTCCCTTTGGCGATCGCGTGAAAGCTTTCTTAGGTTCTGATGCCGGTCATTGGGATGTGCCTGATATTACCAGCGTGGCTGCTAATGCTTACTCCTTGGCAGAACGGGAAATCATTACTGAAGAAGATTTACGCTACTTCCTGTCTGTTCATCCATTAGAGTTATATACCAGTCTCAATCGTAACTTTTTCAAAGGTACGGCGGTCGAGAAACAGGCGGAGGAATATCTTGTCAGTATTGGTCGTTAGTTAATTCAGACTTTGCTCTCTCAAAGCTAAGTATGGTGGGCAAATAAATGCCCGACGCCACTCCTCGCTACGCATGGAAAGACGCGCACGAGGGTGGCTTCCCTACAGATATAAAATATCGGTATTTTCATCATAGCGAAAGCTTCCTTAAAGCCTCGAAAATCTATCAAAGATACTAATACCAATTCTCTGTGAAATTGCACATTATTGCCCTCACTCTAGAAGAGTGGGGCTATACAAACAAAGCCCACCTGCGTGGGCTAATTAGATGCATCTTCATTAAGAAATGGTATAACGATAGGTAAAATGTCTAGAATTGGGTTTGTAATTACGCTATGGCTAACGCCATTTTAGGCGAACAGCGTATGCATTGCAACTACAAACCAGCGATAATTATTCGCACCGATTTACTTAAACCCTAAGTTTTTCAAGGTCAGAAACTTCTTAAGAGTTGGTGGCTAATCAACAAAGATTTAGAGTTAAAGTATTTAGGTTAAATGTTATATAACAAAAAAGGAAATTTTTTTGAAATTTCAATGAGGAATTTGTATTGATAACTAAACATGAAAGAGTTCTTCTGGAAGAGCTTCAAAGTACGCGTGGTTCTAAAAGCAAACGGTTTGTTATTGATGGAATTGCCTTAATTACATCATTCAGTGGGCTTATATTTCTGTTTTTCCTCCACCACCAAAGCTATCTTATTCTTCTTGCATCTGCACTTTGTGGAGGAATGATAGGTGTTTCTATTGAAAAGATGTATAGCAGACAAATTATGTCGGTAGCACTCAAACTTTATAAAATGAACTCAGGAAACCCAACATAATTTCGCCTAAAAGCTATAAAGAGGAAGAAATTATTACAACTTTATCTTGAGAAAAGCTAAGTAAAAATATTTAGAACTTTCAGCGAGAAAAACTGAGCCCGAACTCTATGTTGTAAAATTTTTTCCTGCCTGATAGCACTCTTATGGATGATGTGACTGCTGGTTATGTAATGGAAATGAATCAACTTATTCTTGTTACTTGGCAGGCTGTTAGTTTTAAAAAACGACTTCCTTGAGAACTTCGTCCATTGGGTAATTTGGATCGACAAAATCGAGCGATACTTCACACCGAGTTAATGGAAACGGTTCTAATAACTTATCTTTTTCCCAACTTTCTAATCGCCACCACAAAGTTTGCACTACTATTTCTCTACCCTCAAGAAACTCAAAAGTAATTTCACCAATATTATTTAATCCTACTATTTCTTTACCTGTTGTTTTACTAGAAGTATAATCCCGATAATTTTTTGCTGTTGCTAAATATTGCTCTAAAGGTTTTTTACGCTCCTGACCGGGCAAAGGAGCTTTGACAGAATAGGGTATGGTAGAGTACGATTCTTTTGGTTCTTCGATACCTTCTGAGTTGGCAGATAAAAAATCAATTCTATACCACCATTCGGGTTGTTTGTTAATTTGTAGCGATCGCAAGAAACTTCGCTCGTTTACTAAATTCAATTTGGCAGGACTACCTTGAAGTATTAAAGGCAAACACTGAACTGTCTGTTCAAAACTTTGGTCAATGATAGTATAGATATTACCAACTTCAAGACTCTTTTGTTCTGGATTTTCCCATCCCAAAACCTCTACTGTTGGAAGATTGTTTGTGATGGCAAAGGGGACAAAACCTTGAGTATGTAATGAATGGCTCCCGCCAAATCCTTGGGCTTCGTTTTTTAAGGAACTGCTAGTAAATTGGGCAATGACTGTTTGTAACAATGGATTGTGGGGGGACTCACCATCGACAGGCTTGCCATAGCGCGTCTCTACGTTATTATAATGGGGACTTTGGAACGGATAAGTTGCACCATACTGCAATCGGGCAGCAAAACTATAATGAACATCTCCCGACAGGATGATGATACGATTTTTCCGTTCTGGTAGTGCTCGCAATGCAAGTCTTGCTAGCAGCCGTTCAACTGCGGTTTCTTCTAATCCCCAAGCTTCTGGGTCAAAACCCCATGCAGAAGCCCCTAATTTTTCTGCCATGTTTTTGGCTATCTTTTGTACGGTTTCTAAAAAAGGTAAACCAATGACTGGGCTTGGAGATACTACTATTGTGATTTTGGCATCTTTTGGGCGAGCTATTTTTGATATTTGTTCATCACAACCTTCTGCACTTAAAAGTGCTGGAAAATCAAAGTCTTTGTCGCCAGGAAACCCTCGCCAAGTGCGCGTGTCTAGGACTAAAACTTCAAAATTCGGACCAGTGACTGTATAGTGCCACTTAAGAGAATTTTCTTGATGTGGTAATCGTCTGGGCTGAGTTTTTTTAATTTCTTCAAAGGTAGGAATATCAAGACACCGTGCTATTTCCTGTTCGTAGTTTAGATCTCTTCCAAAAGAATCTGACCATGCTTCAGTTGCTTTCAGCAATGTTTCACCGGGTGTGTTACTTTCAAATTGCTCTGGTGTATTTCCCCACCCCTGGCATAAAGCATAGGAAAGCAATCCGTTTTGCAAAATACGTTTGCCCAATGGCTGTTTCAAAACGCGATCGCACCACGCCATATTAAGAAACCAGTCATCCGTCATTTCATGATCGTCAAATATCATATAAGTGGGAACATTCGCCAACCCACGTCTAATATCTTTTAGCGTTGAACTAAATCCTTGTAAGTAGCACAGTTCCTCTTCAAAAATAGTTTTTTCCTTACTACTTTTTAATCTATTGGGATAGACATCTTTAAAATCAGGTAAATTTTCTTGGTTTGTCCACAATACATCACTCCAGGCAAATAAATACATTGCTACAAATTCCCCTAATGTAAATAAGTGACTTTTAGCAATGTTAGAAATTCTATTCATTTTGCCAAGACTAGCTGTTAGCCCAGCCGTATGCGTTGCTAAATTGTTGCGTTGACCGGGATTTAACTCTTCAGGATAACTGATGTCTGGAAGTAGTTCTGTCCAACCCAAAAGAGTTTGGGATGCATCCACAAGCATGAAAAGTAAGGTATCTGCAACATCATCTACATAAACTTGATCCCCTGTTAAGAAAAGTTGATGCGGTCGTTTTTTAGGGCTTTCTTCTAATGCTTCTCTAATGATTTTGTCTAAAGCTGCTAGTGCATCTAAGCTTTCTCCGTGAGGTTTGCGACACGAACCATGAATGATTCGCAAATCGTTTATGTCTTTTGGTACGAGTGCAAAACTCGGCAATTCATATTGAGGATAGGCAATGTCTTGGAGCGAACCATCCAAATTAAATACACCGGGTTGATTCAGTGTTTCCTCAGTCCCAAAGTCTAAATTATATAGATAAATGTCTCCGTAGGACAGTGAATTTGGAGATGAAATCTTGGCAGTGACAGTAACTATATGTAGATGAGTCCCCAGGCTAATACTCTTTCGACTTCCTGTCAATAATAATTTATGACGAATATCAAAGATTTTTAAAGTAACAGTGCGGCTTTCTTTCAAAGCCACCCAGACAGTTACAGAATGTGTATCGGTTCTTCTTAAAATTGGTCCTGCAAGAACAAGGGGTAGGTTGTTTATCCGTTCCTTCAAAGGTAGCCATGTCATGGAGCTTGTGTAATTAAGAGAGAGGGGATCTTAGTTTTCGCAATTAAATTATAAAAGAAACATAGATTTAAAAAAGTTTTTAGATTTCGACTGTTTCATGACAGGCAGCATGGTGTAAGGTTCAACAGTCACCAAGTTATGGTCGTTACCATGGAACAAGATCAACTTATTATTCTCCGTAACACCAGTCGTGTAGATTTAAGCGATCTGTTTTCAGGGCGATCGCGTTCTATACAATCGGTTCGAGCATCAGAAGGAATTAACCTTCGCCTTGATGTGGAATCGCTCGACAAGCAAGATCTTTTTGAAGTGCGACGAGATCCTGAGGTTGTCAGTATTGCACCACCCATGCCAATTGCACTGGTTAAACCTGTTGCTAGCCAACAAACAGAAGCTTCTCCAACTGGGGTGACTTGGGGGGTGAGTGTCACCAGAGCATCAGAAAGCCCGTTTACTGGTAAAGGCGTAACAGTTGCTGTTCTCGATAGTGGAATCGATGCCGAACATGAAGCTTTCCGAGGAATTCAACTCGTACAGCGTGATTTCACTGGTGAAGGAAACGGTGACAATTACGGTCATGGTACGCACTGTGCGGGAACTCTATTTGGTCAACCAATTAACGGCTTGCGTTACAGCATAGCGCCTGGGGTTCAACGTGCTTTAATTGGTAAAGTTTTAAATGGGGTAGGCGGCGGTACTACTGCAGGCATATATCAAGCATTATTATGGGCTATCAACGAAAATGCTCATGTTATTTCCTTATCCCTTGGCTTAGATTTTCCAGGATACGTAAACAAATTGGTTGCAGAAAAAGAATACCCAATGGACTTAGCAACATCAAAAGCATTGGAGGCTTACAGAGCAAATATTCGTTTGTTTGAAAGTTTGGCAGAATTAACTCGTGCGAGAGGGGCTGTTTTCCAACAAGGGACGGTAGTTATTGCAGCAGCTGGTAACGAAAGTAAGCGAGACATTAAGCCTGATTATGAATTGGCTGTCACTCCACCTGCAGCAGCTGATGGAATTATTTCTGTAGGAGCACTTCGCACGGATGGCGAACCACATAATGCTTTAACAGTAGCCGATTTTTCCAACACAGGGGTGAATATCGCAGCTCCTGGTGTTGACATTTATTCTGCAGCAGTTGGTGGTGGTTATATTGACATGAGCGGAACGAGCATGGCAACTCCACACGTTGCAGGAGTCGCCGCACTTTGGGCAGAAAAAATCTTAAGTGAGACTAGAACTGTCAGTTCAACTGAATTGAGTGCTCGATTGATCGGTCAAGCAACAAAATCTCGCATAGCAACTGGAGTCGATCCTCTAGATGTTGGTGCAGGGCTTGTACAGGCACCACTAAGTTAGGGTATTTTGGATTTTAGATTTTGGATGATAGGGGATTAAGAATCTCCCCCGTGTCTCCCTTATCCCCCTTATCTTCCTTGTCTCCCTTATCCCCCTTATCTCCCTTGTCTGGCCGACCCCAATCTCTAATTTGAACGTATATTAAGATTTCTCTTAAATAAGTAACAACCTATAAACCTTTGTAAATCTTAAGATTATCTTAAAAAAATGGGTTTAGTATTATTCTTATGCATCCATCAGCATCATTATGCTAATGGTTAAACCACATCTAGTTGCAATAGGGTTAGTTAGTTATGAAATCTTCTACACTACGTCACCTATGGTCTGTGATTGAGGAAACTCAAACCAGTATTCTTTTAAATTTTAGCGATACAGAACTCATCCAGCAGTTACTCAAGCAACTCCAAAACCAAAAACTGATGAATGGAGAGGAGCTTACCACGATTAATACCTACTTAAGTTCCAAAGTTCCCTTAATTCGGGACATTGCTTTAGCACGTTTGGCATAACAAAATCATCTTTATCAGTAATAGTGTAAGATAAACTACAAGTATTTTTGTAGCAAACCGATCGCTATTTCCGGTACTTCTAGATGGGGTAAAACTCCTGCATCTGCGATCGCGTGAAATCCTTGAATTGCAGTAGTATTTAACTTGACTAAACGCTCTCCCAACTTGATACTCGTAAATTGTGCTTCTGTTCCCCAAAAGACAACAGTTGGAATAGTCAGTTGTTGAATGTACAAACTCAAGTCAAAGTATAAATCCCCTCGTAAAAATGCTAAGGCGGCAAACTTTGCATTGGGCTGTTGTGCAGAAGCTAAGAAAGCTTGTACCATCTCTTGAGAAACACGTTGTGGATTGGCAAAAAGAAAGCTTTGCAAAAAATTGCGTACAGCCAACTCATTTTCCGCACCTAAAATATAAATCAAACGATCTAATAGAGGTGTATTGATAATTTGCAGGGGAAGCCTGCGTCCTGCACCTTGTCCAAAATCATCAAATCCTGACGGGCATACCAAATACAGTGCTTTGAATAAAAAAGGTTGGGTGATGGCAAGACGTATCGTCAAGGCTGCTGTTAATGACGATGCTACCACTGTGACAGGTGTAGGACAAGTTTGTCTGATAAACTCAGCCAAGACTGTCAGGTAATCTTTAACTTGATAATCCCGCACGGGATGAGCAGATTCACCCCAACCAATTAAGTCAGGAGCTAATATGTGGTGCGTGGTTGCAAATGCAGGATAAACTTTAGACCATTCATATGCAGAAGCCCCACCACCAAAATTGTGCAGAAAGACAAGGGTTGGTAAATCTTCAGTTTCAGATATTATCCAGGGTACAGCCGTTTGGGTGTAGTAAACCATAAACCCCAAGGATGTATTGATGACTTTCTGCCCAAAACCAGGGGCTTGAAATTGAAGCATAAATTAATACCGCATAATTCGTAATTCATAATTCGTAATTTTGTGATTACAAATTCTTTCTAAATATTAAGCACGGTTTGCGGAATATAAAAGATTCAGAGGGTAGTTTCTTGTAGTGAAAAACCTACCCTATTATAACTTAATTGGGAAATAATTAAGTTATAGAGTTAAAAGTACCAACTATGTCCATAACAACCTCTGCTTGTTGTGCAGTCACCTTAAATCAACAACAGGAGCAAAATATTCAGCATCACAAGCAATGTGTGGATTCTGCGCCTGAGAACAGTAAATGTACGTCAAAAACTCGCACTGTTACTGTTGTAGAAAATGGTCGAGCGATCGTCAAACCAGCACCAGCACAAACTCAAGAAGATTCTAGTTCCAGCCTTTAGAGGATTACAAAAAATTCACTAAACCGAGGCGCAGTAATTCTCGCGTGAAATCACATGAGTAGCCAATGGTAGCGTCAGCGAGAAACTTGCCTGTAAGAGCATCTTTTGTAACTCCATAGCCCCCAAGAATTTCAATAGCTGTTTGGGCATTTTTAATTGCTACGTCTACGGCAAAGGTTTTGGCTGCAGGTGCCTTAATTGTTGACGCTAGTTGGGGATCGGTATCAGCTGTATGGGCTGCATCCCACACCATTAACCGTGCTGCTTGAGTATTGACCATCATATCAGCCAGTTTTAAAGCAACGGACTGATGCTCAATAATGGGACGTCCCCAACTCTCTCGATGCTTGGCATAATCTAAAGCGTACTCGTAGGTAGCACGAGCCAAACCTACATAGGAAGCAGCTAGTCCAATAGCGACTTCAGGAAGTAACACAAGCAGTCTAGCTGCTTCGCCCTCATTCCCAATCAAATTTTCTACTGGGACTCGGACGTTATCTAATAAAATTTCGGCATGATGGGAGGGTTTCCAACCAATCATCTCCGTTCTTGTGCCAAACTTTAAACCAGGTGTATCTGCAGGAATGTAAAATATAGACAAGCTTTCATGTAATGGTTTGTCTAAGGCTGTGCGGGTAATCATGAAGTAGCTATTAGCAATACCAGCATTTGTCACTAGCGAAGATTTTTTACCGTTGAGAATATATCCATTACCCTCTCGCCGAGCAAAGGTTTTCATCCCTATTTTGGGGTCTGGTATGGGACAAAACAAATCTGAAGTGGCTATGTTTGGTTCACTTTCTGCAGCACTAAACAAATGAGGTTTCCCAGATTTTACAAAAGATAGGATTTGCTTTTGCTGTTCGCGAGTTGCTGCTCTTGTCACAAAAAGCGACATAGCCGCCGTGAGGTTAAAGTAGCTAGAGGCAATGCTAACGTCTACAGCGCCTATTTCTTCTAACACTAATGCCAAGTCTACACATTTTTTGCCCTTACCACCGTACTCTTGCGGTAGCAGTAGAGATGTAAATCCTAGCTCGAATCCTTTGTGGAACACTCGTTTGCAGAAATCCCAGGGTTCGATGGAGCGATCGCTAGACTCTTCAATTATCTGGACAATAGGTTTGACCTCGGTTTGAGCAAAGTTGCGTGCTGTTGACTGCAACATTTGCTGCTCTTGTGTTAAGGTGAAGTCAATCATGATTTATCTTCTATTTGCATTTAGATATTAGACATTCCCAAAAATTGAGGGTGCAGTGCATGCAACCTTTATAGAGACGTTTCAAATAGAGCGTCTTTACGTTGTGTTTCGCCAAATGTCTGTTTTTTATATAGGAGCAGTACTGCAGTGTTTCAACTCCTTATTGAAAAATATACAATTTTGTTAACTGTTTGGTTAGCGTTAATTAAAGTATAAAATACTACTATATTTTGAAGTACAAGACATTTTGAGTTTTGCTATAAGACGAAAAATTATTACTTGCTAAGGCTTTCAGCTTAAACAGGGATGACAAAGCTTTGAGTAGCGTGAAAAAAAGATGTCAAAATTGTCTATAAAAAAGACAATAGTTTTAATACACTTACGGGGAATTAAACATTTTTAGCTGCGGCTTGAGTGCCAGACTTGCGATCTCCTCAACTAAATTCACGAGATCGATGGGCTTGGAAATGTGTGCTTGAAAACCTGCTTGCAATGCCTGTTTTCGGTCAAACTCTCCTGCATAAGCAGTGATAGCAATTGCTGGTATCTGTCCGCCCCGTTCTGGTGGCAAAGTTCTCACTTGCCGCATTAACATATATCCATTGACTTCTGGCATACCAATATCGGAAAGCAAAATGTCTGGTTGAAACTGAGCGATCGCAGCTAGTGCTTCCTTTGCAGATGGGACTGCTGTTACAATTGCTCCATAATGTTCTAGTGAGACAGTTAAAAAATCTCGTGCATCTGGCTCGTCGTCTACAAGTAAAATTCTAATTCCTTGTAAGTTTAAACCGAGATTGGATTGTATCTCGTGTTGAGGAACGTCCAATGGATCTGGTGTAAGGGGTAATCTGACTGTGAAAGTTGCTCCCAATCCAATACCCTGGCTTTCTGCTTGCACTGTTCCACCATGCAGTTCGACTAAATGACGGACAATTGCTAGCCCCAACCCTAATCCACCAAATTTTCTAGTTGTAGAACTGTTTTCTTGACGGAAACACTCAAACACGTAGGGCAAAAAAACAGAATCAATACCTATTCCAGTGTCCTTTACACTCACTCGGGCATACTTTAAGATTCGATCTGTTGTTTCCCTATTCCCTATTCCCAACTCTCGATTTACCTCTTTTGAGAGTTCTATTTCAACACGTCCACCATTAGGAGTAAATTTAATAGCATTAGAAAGCAAATTCCACATGACTTGCTGCAAGCGGTTTGAGTCACCTAAAAGGAGGTATTTGGAATTTGAGATTGGGTATTGAGTATAAGTAACCTGGAATTCAGATTCCAGTGAATTCTCGGTATTGTCATCCCAACTTTCAGCCACTCCCCCATCACTTGTATCAATTGAAAACTTCAAAGCGATGGATTTAGCTTGCGCGGACAAGCGCACTGTTTCCATTGCAGCTTGAATTGTCATAAATAAGTCAACAGGACAACTACTCAAACTGAGTTTTCCCCGGATAATTCGAGAGACATCTAACAAGTCTTCAATCAGCTGTGATTGTAACTTAGCATTCCGCTCAATGGTTTCTAAAGCACGGTCAGTTGCTGTCTTATCAAACTCGCGAGACCGCAGCAACTTTGACCAACCGAGAATGGGATTTAATGGTGTGCGGAGTTCGTGAGAAAGAACTGCTAAAAATTCATCTTTGATTCGATTTGCTGCTTCTGCTTCAGCACGTGCTCTCTGTTCCCTCTCTAGCAGTTGCTCGCGTTCTTTTTCAGTCTGTTTGCGCTCGTTTATGTCCAAAAACGCGCAAATTCCCCCCCTAGGTTGATTCTCTCCGTCGAAAAGTGGCGTGGCAAAACAAAGTAGAGTTATAGCTGTCCCATCTTGATAAACGAGTTCGATTTCTACATCTTGAACTTTGACTCCCTTGTGAACAGCGTATTGCAGGGGAATTTCCTGAGGGTTTAATTCTCGCCCTGCTCGAAAAATTTTGTATGGTGGCGGTAATTGTCCTTGGGAAGGAGTGATAGAAGCATTGGTGTCAGGAGCAAGCTTAAGCAACTTTGCTCCTGCTGGGTTAACCCGGATGTATTTGCATTGTGGGTCTTCCGCAATAGCGATCGCGATGGGAAGAACGTCAAATAATGTCTGTAACTCGTTAACCCTCATCTCTAAAGATTCTGCCATACTATTGAAGGCGCAAGCTAGTTGACCGAGTTCACCAACTTCATCAACTAATCGGCTTCGAGCATTCAACTTCCCTTCCTTAAGTTGCTGAGTTGTTTCCACAAGAGATTTTACCTGCTCTAGAAGAAAAACATTTCCACCTACCCAAGCTGCAACCAATGCCAAGATAGAAACAGCACCAAAGCCAAGAAGATTGCGAGTTAAAAGCCAATCAGCTTTTGCAAAGGCTACGGATAGGGGAATACCAATTCTGACGTAAGCATCAGGGTTTTGTGGATCGTCCCCCAACGGTACAAAGGCAAATATACGTGGAATTCCATCCAAGCTATTGACCTTGTAATAACCTTCTCGAGCAGAACGCATCCAATTGTAAGAGTCTTTTGGTAGTCGCTTGCCTACCCACTTTTCAGGTTCGGGGTAACGGACTAAAAGCGTACCTTGAGGATCGACAACGCTCAGTACGGAATTTTCCGGTAACTTAACCCGAGCTGCTAGCTGATTTAACTGCGCTAAGTCTAGTGCAGCAACAATAACCACTTGAAGCTGACCTGCTTTATTGATGACAGGGTAAGCGAAGTTTACAGTCGCTTTTTTGGTAACTCGATCGATTTGGTAATCGCCAACAGCAAATTTGCGAGTTTGTAGAGCACGCTCGAAATATTTACGGTCATTAGCACTGACAGATGGTTTGTAGGCAAGAGGACTACAGAGACTATTTCCTTTTGCGTCTAATACATTAAGGTTTGCATAGGCAGGATACTGTTTGAGGAGGTTCGCTAGCAAGCGATCGCACTCTGGAGATTGAGCATTACGTACAGTTGGTACATGAGACAATGTTATCAAAAGTTGACGAGTTCCTTCACTTATCTGCTTTTGATTGTTAGCGGCTAATCGCGTTAACCGCAATGCGTTTTCTCTGACTTCTGCTGTTGCTGTACGTCGTTGTTCTGAGGCTGTATAAAGAATGAGCCCTAAAGCTGGAATGAGGGACAGCAAAACAAGCACAAGCAAACGAGCGCGAAGACTGGCTAGAAGCTTACGCTTATTCAATTTGGCTTGCTGAGGCGTTGATTGCTTTCTGAGCATTACAGCTTTTCAAGATTTATATGATGCTGTCAATCATAGCCCAACTTAACTGAACCCGATCTTCGGAAGATTTAACGAAGATTTAACATATATTATTAGGCGGGGTTCAATCGCTTGCTCCAAGCGTAGCTTATTAACAACTCGCTCGTATTGGTATAACAAATTATACATTATCTTAAACATCGACTGTTAGGTTCTGAAAGCGACTTGATGTTAGGGTTGAGGCTTGAACTCCAGTTAAAATGGCCAGTATTTTCTGACTGCTACTTTCAAAAATAAACGTATTGTTCAGGATTTGAGTTATAGATAGCTGAGAGTATGTTAAACCGCCTATCAAACCAATGGTGTCATACTCTTGAAAATCATTAATGGTATCAATACCCCCGTTAGAAGACACAACAAAGACATCATTGCCTTGTCCTCCTGTCAGGTAATCGTTACCTTCTCCTCCCCATAAAAAGTCACTTCCATCATTACCCCAAATCATATCATTGCCAGCATCGCCGTATAGCTTGTCGTCTCCTTCACCACCAAAAATGCGATCGGCACCATTTCCACCTCTAATAGTATCGTTGTTCTCACCGAGAATATCTACTATAGGTGTGATTTCGTCACCAAATACAGTATCTTCACCTTCACCAGCATCAATTGTGTCAGAACCCAATTTGCCGATAACTATATCATTACTCGACAATCCAAATATCTCATCGCTGCCATTAGTTCCTATTAAGGTATCTGGACTTGCATCATTAGCCGCAATTGTGAGAGTCGTTGTGTTGATTGTGCCAGCAACTGCTCCTTGAATAGTGCCAAAGTTAAACACTATTGTTTCATCATTCTCTGGTAAGTTATCAGCTTTGATGGTAATACTTAGTTGTTGTGTTAATCCCGTACCTGTGACTCCAGGATTGAAACTGAGGGTTGTGGGAGCAAAGAAATAATCGCTCCCTGATGTGGCGGTGCTCGTTAAACTAATGGTTATAGGAACAGTTACAGTTGTGGATGGAAGGCTATCTAGGGTAACGGGAATGGTCACTGTAGTATCGCTATTACCTTCTACTTTGTTATATTGAGCTGCACCAAAACTCACTTTAGGAGGATAGGGGTTAACTTCAAATGCACCAATGTCAACTGTACCGTCAATAATTCGCGGATTCCCTCGTTGATCTAGTGTTAGTGCATTTGTATTATCACCTTTATTAATAGCCGGACTCCCTGGAAGTAGAGCATGAGTTGGGGTAAAACCACCATTATCCGCTAGAGGTGCAAGCAGAGGATTTGTATTTTGTAAATCACCCGTGGATGTAAAACCTGCGTCTGTACCGCTTTCTATGTTATGTCCAAAGGATATAATCTTGCCATCTCCTGGTGAAGCGAAATTCTGTTCGCCGTCATCATTTTTATTTCCCGCTAAGATGGAATTCTTGATATTTACGGTCAAAGTGATGAGATCGATACCACCCCCACCAGCATTTGAAAAGTTGTTGTAAATAGTGGTGTTGGAGATGTTGACAGTACCAGTGGCTATAACATCCCCGATCGCACCTCCACCAAACTTAGCGGTATTACCACTGATAGTACTGTTAGCAATGCTAAAGCCAGTAGCTGCACCAATACCTCCACCCACAATTTGGGCAGTATTCCCGTTAATAGTGCTGTTAGTTACAGTTAATGTACCTTTGTTGTAGATACCGCCCCCTGTTTGAGTTGCTTGATTGCCACTGATGATGCTATTTGCGATCGCTAATGTGCCTTCGTTATAGATACCACCACCAAATTCGCTACTTCCATTAGTAAGAGTCAACCCTTCAATATTGACTGTTTGACCGTTCTTAATGGTGAAGATACTGTAATTTCCACCTGAGTTGCGGCGAATTGTTAAATTTTTCGCTCCTGTAAAGTTAATAATATTGACGCTATCAGTCAAGTTGGGGAGCGCTGAAGCTAAGTTAACAACCGAAGCTGTAGGTAAACTAAACAAAATATCCTGAGTTCCAGGAGTGCTGTTGGAATTGAGAATAGCTTGTCGTAAAGAACCGACACCACTGTCATTCGTGTTAGTGACAACAAACTGACTGAGCACTTCACCATACGCTTCCATGGCTTGAGATGAAAAGGCTAGTGATGCTTCAATCAACCCAGTCGCAACTTCTAAATTCCAATCACCTCCCAAAGTGGAGTTTCCCGTTAAATCATCTGATGCGGTAACATCGGTACCTGTTAACTGGCTGAGTTGTTGTATAAAAGTTTTTCCCTCATCCCCAAAAGCCACATCGCAACCATAAACTACAAGATCGGTACCATCGCTTAAAGCCTTTTTCCAATGCTGCAAATCTTTTTCATAAGATTTTAGAGTCTTGCTGTTGAGTAGCGTGGAACCCAGTTGCAACCCACCTTTTATACCGTGAGAAACTAAATGAATTGATTTAATGAGACCGCCTTGCTGAAGAAAGGAATTTGTTTCCAAGAACTCACCGATCTGTGTAACCCCATCTTTGGTGAAGTCTAGAATAACGACTTGATGATCTGGTTTAACACTAGCAATTAAGCTTTGACTGTTAAGAACGGTCGGATCTATAAACACAAGATTTAATTCTTGAATGTGATAGCTCTGTTGTGTCATGATTGCGTTTTTGTAATAAAACAATATATTATTTATTTTTTTGCGATCTATCACAATTTATGATGCGTACCAGTTAATAGCTAGCGTGTCGATACTGAAAAAGCATCAAGATTAGACGAAGTTTGACTTCGCCCTCAACTTCCATACGTGCAAGAGGAGTAGTAAATCGTCGATCTTCTACCTTTGCAAGAGGTTAAAAAACTTTATTAAAGAATGTTAATTTTTCAAAGAATAACTATAAGAATACTTACTTCCTCACAACTTCCTCACAATTATCGCCTAACTTTTAAATTAGAGCGGGAAATTGTTGCAATTTATACTCGCTTATCAACTGTGAAGAAAAAGGTTGGTAATGAGGATGCTGCAAGTGAAAAAGCCTTTTTGGTATGAAATAACAGACAATATTTATTCTGGCGATCGAGGTTCTGGTAGAAAATCTATGTTCACTCTAAAAAAAGAGTAGTTCTACGCTTGTTATTTACAAAAACAAGAGATAAAAACTGAGGCGCAAAGCCTGAAAGACAAGCTTTGTGACAATTGCGCCTTGGGATGAGACCAGGTCAATAATTTCTCAGTTTTGCTAACTTATCTTAAAAGTACGAACGCTAGCTTGTAACTGCTGGGAAATTTCTACTGTCTTTTGTAAAGATGAAGAAACTTGACGAGAGGAATTGCTAGTCATTTCGGAGACTTTAGCAATCTCTTGCATCAAATCCGAGACCTCGTTAGAAGTTTGTACCTGAGAAACTGTAGCCGTAGATATGGAAGATACCAATCGATCGATTTGGCGACAGACATCTAAAATATGGTTCAAACTTTGTTTGGTGTTTTGAACCAGACGAGTCCCTTCAACAACCTGTGTTGTTCCTAACTCCATAGCTCTGACAACTTGATTGGTTTCACGCTGGATATTAGCTACGATTTCTTCTATTTCGGAAGTCGCAGCACTACTTTGCGCCGCTAATACAGCAACTTCTTCAGCAATGACAGCAAAACCCTGAGCATCTTCCCCTGCACGGTTTGCTTCAATACCAGTGTTAATAGCTAGCAAGTTGGTTTGCATAGCTATTTGGTTGATTAATCCCACTACGCGAGAGATTTGTTGTGAAGACTCACCCAGTCTTTTAACTTTTTTGGCAGTTTCTCCTACAGTTTCTCGCAAGGACATAATATTTTCTACTGTCAAATCCATTGCTGTACCGCTAGTTTCAGCAGCATGATAGGCGGTTCGAGCAACTTCTGCAGCTTGTTTGGCGCTTTTTGATACGGCTGTAATAGAGAACCTCATTTGGTCAATAGCATCTAGGGTATGACCAATTTCTTGGGTTTGTTTGAGGGATTGCGTTGCTAATTGATTCATAGCTCCGGAGTTGTCTGCGATCGCAGCATTCACTTCAGTAGCAGCCACTTTCACTTGAATGACAATTTCTCGCAAGTTCTCCAATATAGAGTTAAAAAAGTCAGCGACAGTACCAATTTCTCCAGAGGTAACGTCAGCACGTACAGTCAAATCGCCTCCAGACGCAGCTTCTACATCGTCTATAAGTTTTAGCAATTGTAGTTGCAGCTTTTCTTTTTGTTGGCGTTGTTCTATAGAAACTTGTTCTGCTGCCAAACGGCCTTTTTCTGCTTGCTCTAAAAGATTGGTTCTCTCTAAGGCTAAACCCACGATTCTTGCAAATTGCTCAAACAAATCTACTTCAGATTGCTGCCACAAACGCGGTTGAGAACATTGATGGGCAATTAGCAAACCCAACAATTTGTCACCCAGTAAAATTGGGGCTACTAAATTGGCTTTCACCTCAAATGCTTCAAGTTGCTGAATGTAACATTTAGAGAGATCTGCTTGATAAATATTACTAATTGCCACAACACGACCTTGTCGGTACTTTTCGACATAATCTTTCAAACAAGGGTCGTGAATTTCTGCCCCAAAAGAGCAAGACCAAGTACCAGCTATTGATTCTGCAATAACGCTTCCTTGAAAATTTTCATTTATTTTGTAGATAATAGTTCGATCTACTTTTAAAGCTTTTCGGATATTTTGAACGGCAAAATTATATGTTTCTTGTGAGTTATGAGTTTTAGAGAGGTGAATGGCAAGGTCTTTTAATGTTTGTGTCACCTCTAACAAACTCACTCGTTCTAAAGTCAATCCAACTTGAATTGCCAACTGCCTTAAAAAATTTACTTCATAGGCTTGCCACACGTGAGGTTCTTTACAGTGATGGGCAATTAAAAATCCAAAAAGTTGATTATCTTTGATAATTGGCGTGACTAGATTCGCTTTAACCTGCAATCTATTTAATAACTTGAGATGTTCTGGAGAGAAGCCAGCTTCCCAAACATTATGAGTAGCCAATACGCGACCTTTTCTGTAAGCTTCTATAATTTCTCTATCGATACAGCCATCTTCAATTGTCTCTTGCAAAGCAATAGGAAAACCGAAATCAACTGATTCAGCTATAACTTTTCCACTGCATTCAGCATTAAATTGATAAATCACAACTCTGTCTGCTTTGAGAGCAATCCTTGCCTCTTTAACTGTTAAGTTGAATAATTCCTCAGAATCTAATGCCTGACGAATTGAAAGCAAAGTATTTGTCAGTGTTTTCAACCGTTCGGCTTCTGCAGTTTGTTCTTGTAGTAGGTGTTGCAATTGCTCTGCCATTTGATTAATGTTAGAACCCAAGATGGCAAGTTCATCTTCACCTTCTACAAGAATTCTTGTCTCAAGGTTGCCCTGTCCTAATTTCTTGACAGCTGTAGTTGCTGTTAGAATAGGGTATATGAGACGGTTAGCAAAAATTGCTGAAATTCCACCCACAATTAATGCTGTTACTAAGGTTCCAATCTGTAAGACTAGTAATAAATCTCTTTGTGCAGCTAGCGCTATTTCTGTATTTGCACTTAAAACTAGTTTCCATTTCAAATCTGGCAACCTTTCTACTTTTTGCCAAGGAACATAACTTATAAGTTCTTTAACATTCTTTTCTTTGTTAAAGACTAGTGCTGTTGTTACTTGTTCCCTAGAAGAAACTTGCTCCCAGTTAGGAATTCTGTCTCCTGCATTTTTTCCTAAATCAATTCCCTCACTGCACAAGAAAATTGTACCAGAACTATCTATTAAATTATAATCATCTTGACTGATTTGGGATTTAAATACAACAGCTTCTAAAGATTTTAGAGGTATAATGGCTCGGATAACATAAAGAATTTCACCTGTATTATTTTTGATAGGTAACGCTAGATAAATTTTTGCTGCTCCTGGATTTTTTAGGTCTAAAGACTGGCTAATATAAGGCGATCGCGTTTTGAAGGTAGTTTGAAAATATTCTTCATTTTTTTGGTTGGGAATGAATTGCCCTTTTGAGGCTGCAATCGCATTTCCATTAATATCCAATATAGCAATACTTTCATAACTTTTTTCAATGTCTAAATAGTCATTTAGCTTAATTTCTATCTGGTTGCGGTTAATTCCTTCGTTAAATTGACCATTTGACAGAGGTATGAGCTTGGAGATAATTTGAAGATCTTCATAACGTCCCAGCATAAATGTATTGACGCTATCTGCTAGCAACCTAGCTTTATCTTGCTTGTTATCGGATACCTCTCTTGTTGTTGATTGGTTGACCATTTGGTAGGTCAGCATTCCCACAACGAACACTGGCAAAGTACCGATCGCAAAAGCAAAAGCAATTGCTTTTGTTCGCAAACTTGTACGCTGAAACCAATTTATCAAATGGTTTGGGTGCAAATACCTCCTGTTGGTCTGCATATTATTCTTTTCCTCTGAAGATCCGACCAATTTCGGCTTTTGTTCCTCAAGATTCTTTGCTGTAATATTTTTGTGAGAATCAACCATCTTAACCATGTAGCAATCCTTAAAAGTAATATGACTGGATGAGGAAAAATCGAGATTGTTACTGGTAGATGCTACTTGTTAATGACTGTAAAGATATTGCTAAATCTACAATTTTTTGAAGAAGTCGAGGGTTTGACTAACTTTTTGGCTATAAGGTAGGTGCGTTTAAAGTTGTCATATAGAATTATCTTTATCTAGAAGGTATAGTTACTAAATACCTGGGTGATAGTTCTTGGGGTTCATAGTGTCATTGGTCAATAAATCTATATTTGAGCTTTCCCCACCTGTCTCAAATGGAACCTTGAGGCGGTGTTATTTATGTTTTTTGTAAAGAAATTGCGATCGACAGATAAGCGTTGATTGTGAACAAAAACGATCTTAATTGGTTCGGGCAAATCTCTTCACTTAAGAAAATACAGAACGATTGTTCTGCATCAATTTAAAGATACACAAAGAATATGAGGGAATTCTGAGGGTGGAACTTTAATAACAGGTGTTCTAAATCCACTTAAGTATGTTACCGATCTCCGATGACAGCTTTAAAGGGTCAAATGGTTTAGCAATAACTCCTGCAACCCCTAACTTGGTAAATCTCTCTATGTCAACCTTCTGAGCTTTAGCAGTCAGCAAGATAATGGGAATTGTTTGAGTCGCTCGAAGACTTTGTAATTTTTCAAAAAGTGCCAATCCGTCTATATCTGGCATCATCACGTCTAGTAGGATAGCATCAGGCTGTTGGGTTTCAGCTTTTCTCAATCCCTCCACACCAGATAGAGCTGTCAGAACTTGCCAGCCTCCTATCTTTTCCAAGCTAGCTGCAATTACAGTACACAGGTTTTTTTCGTCATCAATAATTAAAATCTGTTTCGCTGACATAGAATATTACCTTAATTCTGGGAAAGTTTAGGAACAGTGAAATAAAAAACGCTACCTTTTCCTAAAACACTTTCTGCCCAAATTTTACCACCGTGTTGCTGTATGATACCGCGACAAATAGCTAAGCCCAAACCTGTTCCACCCTTTTGGCGTGAGTCACTAGCATCAACTTGTTGAAAGCGTCCAAAAATGGCTTCTAGCTTATCTAGGGGAATACCCCTCCCCCAATCTTGAACTTTAAACAAAACGCAATCGGGTAAGTCTTCAGCACTCAAAATAACCTGACTGTTTGGAGGGGAAAATTTAATTGCATTACTAACTAAATTGATCAAAGTTTGAAGAATTTGGTCTGGATCGGCCCATATTTCTATAGAAGTAGGTAAGCTAGAAAGCGTAATGTTGTTTTCTACTGCTAAAGATTGCAAGGTTTCTACAGACTGTTGCATAAGTGCGCCAGCGTCACACTGCTGTTTGACTAAAATAACTTTGTTAGATTCCAGGCGTTCTAAATCTAGTATGTCATTAACTAACCTAACTAAGCGTTCTGTATCGCTAGTGGCAATGGCTAGCATTTGTTGGGCAATTTCTGGTTGGTTGTTGAAAACTCCAGCCGCAAGAAGCCCTAAAGAACCGCGAATGGATGCAAGAGGAGTACGAAGCTCGTGGCTGACAATTGAGATAAACTCATTTTTTATTTTTTCAATTGCCCGAGCTTCTGTAATATCTTCTACTGTACCAACATGACCTATAAGTTCGCCTAACTCCGAAATTATTGGAACGGACTTCATGTGGCAAAATCGTATCGTTCCATCTCGATGAAGAGCGCGAAACTTACAGGAAAATTCCCGCGACCCCGCTATTGTTTTCTTCCACTCAGCGATGATATCTATGTCTTCAGGATGAATAAACTCTATCCAGCCATGACCCAAACCCTCCTCTAATGTAAAACCGCCAATTGCCTGACAGCAAGGGTTGGAGTAAATATTTTTTCCTTGTGGATCGGTTTTGAAAATACCTACAGGTGCAAACTCGCAGAGAGAACGAAATAAATTTTCACTACGCCGTAAGGCAATTTCTACGCGTTGGCGTTCGTCAAGTTCTGCTTGTAGTTGTTGATAGAGTTGTTGTAAAGTTGCTTGAGAAGTTTCTAGCTCGTAAGTTCTTTGTTGAACTCGCATATCTAATTCTTCATTCAGTTGCTGAAGGCTGACTTTTGCTTGTTTGAGATCGCTAATATCCTGTGCAATCCCCACCAAGTACTGAATTTTGCCAAACTCATCCTTAATTGTGTACCCCCGATCTCGAATCCAACGTATCCTTCCATTAGGAAGGACGATCCGATACTCTCGATCCATGTCTCCTTCAAAAATTTTGTTATAAAAAACCGCTCTTATAGACTCGCGTTCTTCAGGATGAATGCTCTCTACCCATTCTTGATGATTGGTATACAAGCTTTCGCTCTGGCGTTCCCAAATTTTTTCGTATGCGGGACTAACATATAAGACTTGCGAATGTGTTGCATTTGCAATCCAAAAAACATCTTCAATATTTTCTGCAAAGTAATGAAACCTCTCCTCACTTTCTTTCAAAGCAAGTTCTGCTAGCTTTCGCTCGGTAATCTCCATAACGGTTCCCAACATTCGCACTGCTTGAGCTTTATCGTTATAGAGACATTTGCCCTTTGATTCCATCCAATGAACACTACCGTCTGACCAAATTACGCGAAATTCTTCATGAAAATCATGCCCCAAACTACATGCTTGATGGGAAGCTAAAGTTAATTTTTCTAGATCGTCTGGATGAATGCAATCCATAACAGCGTTGTAAGTTCCTAGAAAAGTGCCTGGTGACAAACCAAACAGTCGTTCGTGACCGATTGACCAAATAACACGATTAGTCAGCAAATCCCAGTCCCAGAGACCCATATTAGCTGCTTCTAAAGCTAGGATAAGTTGTTGATTAATTTTCTCTAATTCCTTACAATTACACATAAGTTATTTATTTATCATTGCTTCGTTCTAAACGATTAAAAATACGGGTCATAAATTCATGTTCTATAATTGGTTTTTGGATGTAATCGTCTCCTCCCACTGCATAAAGTTGATGGACTATTTTGGCATTTGAATGTACGGAAAGAAATAATACGGGTAACCAATTCCAACGGTTATCATTACGCACTGCTTGACATAGTTCAATACCATTGAAACACGGCATTTCAATATCCAAAATAAGTAGATCGGGACTTGTCGCTTCTAATATTTGCCAAAATTTTTCTGGGAATTGTAGGGTAGTGACTTGCAGTTTCCAAGGCAATAGCAATGTTTTGATGCGATAAAGTATTAAGGGATCGTCGTCTACAACCATAACTTTTCCTTTGCTAACAGGAGCTTGATTCACAACTTCTGTAATTTTGGAAAGCACTTCATCGACTGGTGTCTGTTTGTCTAAAAAAGTATATGCTCCGAGGCGTGCAACTTCTACACGATAATGCAGTTGATTTAATGCGGTAAAAACGATCGCGGGAAGCTCGGGTTTCTCTTCCATAAGTTGCGCCAAAAAGTTTAAGCCATTTTCTCGCTCGGTACCGAGGGCAATATCTAGGAGAACAACATTGGGAGGACGTGAAGCAATGATACTTTTTGCCATGCTGATATTTGTTGCTACCTCAACCTGCAAGTTGTGAGTGACTGCTTCTTGTTTAATACGTTCGGTGAGGACAGTATCATAGTCAACAATAAGTAATCTTGTTGATGGTAACTGACGAACCAGAGGTGCGCTCGGGATATATGGCTTTTGCTGTAAGGTTTCTTTTAGCCATATTGTTAATTTTTCAAATCTATTTAATAATAATGCTGTATGTTGTCTCCAATTTGCTAAAGTTTGCAATAAAAACTCCGCTTCTCGAGCAGCTTTAGAACCCATTGGTAAACCGTAATTTCCAAAAGAGCTTGCTAGCTCGTGAGCTTCAGCCTGTGCTTGTTGCAGTAATTGATTATCTGGTATGCCAACAGATAAATGCTTGAGTACTTTCTCAAACAATTGCAATCGTTCTGCTAAACCTAGTTGTAAATCTTCCTGTGTTTCCGATATCTTAGTTAAGGCTTCTACTCTAACGTCTTGAGTTTTTGCTGAAGGAAGATGGTGGGCTCTTATGACCGTTTTGATTTGATTTTGCTGTATGGCGGTATTATTAGTGGCAAAAATCGTTTTAACGAGAGAGCTATTCTTACCTTCTTCATCATCCAAACGCTCTTGTAAGATTTTTTTTAACTTGATTGTTAATTTTTCCAATCGATTTAAGAGTAATGCTGCATTTTCCTTCCAAGTTATAAGTGTTTGTAATAGAAATTCGAGTTCTCCAGCTACTTTTGAACCTAAAGGCAAACCGTAACTTCCCAACGAACCAGTCAAACGATGAGCTTCTGCTTGTGCTTGTTGAAGCAAGTGAATGTCTGAATTTCCAGTTGATAAATTGTTCAGTGCTAGTTCAAATAAATCAAACCGTTCTCTAAGAAAACTCTCTCGAAAATCTTCCCAAGCCGTTTTCACGACTGCTAAGACTTCTGCTTCAACACTAGAGGAAGATGAGCAAGATAGGGGCGACAAGAGAGAAGAATTTTCTTCCTTATCCGCTTTTTCTATTGTTTTTCTATTTTCTTCTCTTAAACGATA
Organism: Tolypothrix bouteillei VB521301; assembly: GCF_000760695.4. Taxonomy (GTDB): domain Bacteria; phylum Cyanobacteriota; class Cyanobacteriia; order Cyanobacteriales; family Nostocaceae; genus Scytonema; species Scytonema bouteillei_A. The sequence continues at coordinate 1,034,094 of NZ_JHEG04000001.1, forward strand.
CCCTGCTCCATAGACTGTTTCAATTAAATCTGCTGTCATTCCTGCGGCTTTTAGTTTTTGTCGCAACCCTTTGATTTGGGTTGTAACAGCCTCTTCTCCAGGAGATTCTGAGGATGACCAAATACGATTGAGTAATTCATTCCGACTGAATATTTTGCCTGGATTGCGTAAAAAAAGCTCTAGCAAACCATATTCTTTGGGTGTGAGGTGCAAGCGCTTTTTCTCATAGGAGACTTCTTTGGTATTTACGTCCATCTGTAAATTTTCCCAAGCAAACACCGTTGGCAAAATTTCTCTTCCCCGCCGCAGTAAAGCTCGAACTCGCGCAATTAATTCTGATAATTCACAGGGTTTGACGACATATTCATCTGCTCCCGCTTCTAATCCCCTAACGCGATCGCTTGTACTGTCTTTAGCAGTTATTATCATAATAGGCACTTGAAAGCCTTCCTGTCGAAGTTGGCTGCAAACGCTAATTCCATCCAACCCAGGAAGCATCACATCCAATAAAATAAGGTCATACTCAAACGCTCTTACCAATTCAAGGGCTGTCTGACCATTTTGTACTATCTCAGTTTGGTAGTTATACCTTTCTAATGCTTTTGATAAAAACAAAGCATTGTGCTCATTATCTTCTACCAATAGAATCTTCACGAGTACCTCACGCAAGTGGAAAAACTATTTAGCTTAAAAAAACGTATTTTTGGCGAGAGTGTTTGGTTTCCATCAAGATACTCTCAACAATACGTAGAAATCTTATTAAAAAAATCGTTTTTATTTTTTATAATGAAAACGCGTGAAGCTTAACCTCCATATGAATGAGGAAGAGAAAGATTTTTTTCTGTTATAAGGATATATATACTGAAATCCAGAGGTAACTGTCTTGGACAAGGGAGTCGATCCATATTTTTGACTGCGTTAATCGTATTGTTTTGTACGTTCACCCTGGATAACTAGAGATAGCAAAGTTTTTTCTTAACAAATTGCTTAAAATTAGATCTTAGCTTGTTACTAGACACTTTTTCTAGAATAATACAAATTTTCAGCCTATTTCAACAGAATTTTTCTAAAATTTATTCAAAGCGGTCATAATACAATATATAAAATCTTGCCAGAGGGCGAAAGTCGGGTTAAAAATAACGTTGCTCAACTAGATAGAAATTTTATGTTTTCCCCTAATATAGCTCAGGATCGACAAACTACTATTCAAGGTATCTACGAAGTCTGTATTGGCATTCAAGAACCGATTTCTGCCATTCAGTATTGGGAGCAATTTGGCTATCGTGTTGGTCAACAAGGGGAATTACCAGCAGAACGGGCTTACCAACTTTATGGTGTCAACTCAAGCTTGCGCTCAGTTCGCCTGTATCATCAAAACACAGATCACGGGTTGATCCGTCTTATGATTTGGCAAAACCCCACAAATGAAGGATTGAAGATGGGGTCAATGAAAGTTAAGGGAAATCGTTGGGCTACTACCCTAACTGCTGATGTACTTAATATTTTAAATCATATAGAGGATGCAAAAGCAGCAGGTTGGCCTATTTGGTACACCTACCCTCGTTGGGAAATCATTTACAACAAAGAGAGAAAAAGCCGTCCTTTTATTGAACCTGCTATTGGTGTGCGAGAAATGCTGATGCTGCAACCTCTCATGCGGCAGGTTTTATTTGAGAGGTTTGGTTACACCGTACCAAATTATGGAGCGATTAACGAAAGTTCCGCTTTGAAAACCAGCCAATTTACCCACATGGGTCTGGTGATTCAAGACGATACTAAAGAAACTTTAAAATTTTACGATGAGGTTTTGGGTCTGCTGCGAGTACGTGATGATGTGGAGACCAGTTATGAATCTTCCTTAGCAGGACGAGAAATTTTTGACCTCCAACCAAAGGAGAAGTTTTACGTCACAGCTTTTGACGATCCCCGTTCTTCAACAACAGACTTGTCTGCTGCTCGTTCTGGTAGACTTTACATCATTCGCTTTCCCGATTCTGTTACATTAGATTCCCGGTTTGAATTTGCACAACCAGGGTCTTTGGGAATGTGTTTGTATACTTATCAAGTCAAAGGGCTCGATGCGTACTGCGATCGCATTAAAGCAAGCCCAGTACAAAAATATACAACTATAGTTGCCAATGAGTTTGAGGAAATGAGTTTTTCCTTTGTTTCGCCAGATGGATACTTTTGGACATTGTTAGAATCCTCATAAAATTGTTACAAAGGTTAAACAAAGTTATTAATTTGAAATCCGGGAATTCTCACAATGCCCAGTTATCAACCTAAAAAATACTGGCTAGCCCTGGTGTTGCTTGGTATTGCGTCTGCAACCCTATTTGTGTTTGCAACAACAGCTTTTAGTATTTACATTTATGGCAATCCCAAGGGTGCTATTAAAGCCGATGCAGCAATAGTCTTGGGAGCAGCAGTTTGGGGAGAACAACCATCTCCAGTGTTTCGCGAAAGAATTAATCACGCCATCAATCTTTATAAGAGAGGAACTGTTCGTACCATTATCTTTACTGGAGGAGTTGGTGCGGAAAAAGCACTTGCTGAAGCGATCGTTGGTAAACACTATGCGGTAGAAAGGGGAGTCAAAGAAGCCGATATTCTTATTGAAACTGAATCTCACACAACCCATCAAAACTTGAAAAATGCTCGAGAAGTCGCTTCCAAGAAGAAATTGAGAAAATTTTTGATTGTCAGTGACCCCTTGCATCTCAAACGAGCAGTGCTAATGGCGCAAGATATGGGAATGGAAGCACATCCATCCCCCACACCCACTACCCGCTATCGCAGTTTCAAAAGCCAATTTGAGTTTTTGATGCGGGAGACGTACTTTTACTTTGTCTACCTTGTGTTGAAATTTTGACCGATTACGCGTATAATGCCGATCGCTAGTCATCAGTCACTGGTAATGGAAACCTTTCTCCAGCCAGATAGGCATCAAAGTGCTTTTGAAAGTAAAGCCAAGAAGTCATATCTTCCCCATCCATAAAAGCTTTGGGCGCATTCCTATACAAAGGAACGCGTTCATCAATTTCATTTTGAAGCAACTGTGGCAATCCTCTAAAGCCATCCACTTTGCTGCCATACGCACTATAAATAAGATGACCGGGGCTAGCACCCATCTTCATCCAAGGAAGCCACTGACCAATTCTATCCCAACTTAGCCTCAGTTCGGTAACAGATGCAACTTCGGGATTTAATAAATCTACAGTTGGCACTGTTAATTTAAACAACTCCGCTGCTTGATAGGTTGTATACGGACTATAAGCTGCAAATTTAGGGGTTCCTCCTAGTGGGTTGGGGTAGACAGGAAAAATATCAAACACGAAAGTTGTACGGTCTCCCTCAACAGGTGCGGGAAACTTACCTTTGAAATGACCTTGCACTGGATTATTGGCAACATGCATGACCGAAATAGTTTCACCTGTCCAGGGATTATCCCATTTATGCAAAACTTCACCAGTTTCTGGATTAAGGTAATAAGTTAATTCGCGAGAGGTAAAATCCCAACTACCTTCTCCTGTGGGTATGCATCTACTGACACTCATACCCACCATTTTAAATAAAAGTTTTTTCTTCTCTCCTGGAATGAAGGCATAAATGTTTCCCTTCCAAGTAAGAAAGGTAGATTCATTGGGATTGAGAGATGAACGAGTTTTTACCCAGTGCTGGGCATCAAATTCTTTGATTTCAGCAACCATTTATTAACCCGCGAAAAGACGGCTAGTCCTATAATTCTACACCTTAACAAACCAGCGTTGTCGATACATAACGCAAGCAACTCCCAACCATAACAGAACAGTCACAATAGCAAACAAAAAAGAACCATTGACTGTACCTGTCCAAGAGACAAAAAGATTTTGATAAATCCACTCGTAAGTGCTTAGCGCCTTCTCTCCATCACCAATTTTGGTTTTTACTAAGATTTTAATTAACAGTATAGAAGCAACAAAGATGGAAATAGCGTTTAATCCCATCACTTCAAAAGGTCTGCTCCAACGCCGTATCCGTCGCACTTCAATCAATTCGTAACAAGCTGCAAGTAATAATAACGCCCAACCACTAGTAAAAATTACGTAGGAACTAGTCCACAGCTTTTTATTGAGAGGAAATGCTAAATCCCAAATTCCACCTACAACCAGGCAGATCAATCCAAACAGAACTAAATCCATACTGGTTTCAGAATAAATGTCTTTTTTATTTCGTATCCATTGCCCGGTAAAGTAACCGATAAGGACACTAACAACGGCAGGTATCGTGCTGAAAAGACCCTCTGGATCGCCTAAGTTATTAAAACCATCACCTTTATATAAATGTGCTGCAGGAATGATTAAACGATCTATGTAAGCGCTGAAATTCCCGTCGCGTGTTAGCACTCCAGCTCCATAACCGGGAACGGGGACGTACATCATTGTCAACCAGTAGCCAACAAGTAAAACTCCAGCTAGTATCCACTGTCCTCTACGAGGTAAATTGAGGACAGCAACAGAGGCAAGTAGGTACGATAAACTGATACGTTGCAGCACTCCCATGATACGGATAGTACTGAAATCAAATGTCCAAACCCCTTTATTCCAAAAGCCGTTCAGGAACAATCCTAAAGCGAACAAAATAGCAGCACGACGCAAAATACGCCCGTAAACAGATGCATTTGGTTTATTTTTCTCAGTGTACTTTGACAAAGAGAAAGCCATTGCCACACCAACAATAAACAAAAAGAAAGGAAAGACCAGATCTGTTGGGGTGCAACCATGCCACTGAGCGTGGAGTAACGGTGCGTAAACATTAGGTTCGGCAAGGCTTGCCATGTTGACAAGTATCATGCCAGCAATAGTGATGCCCCGAAAAACATCAAGAGACGTCAAACGCATAGACAGAATATGGCAAAAGATATTCTAAACTACTCTGCCTCCTATGACTAATCAAGACTAATTAAATAGATTGACAACAAAAAACAAAACTATGTAACGAAGTGTAAAATTACTATATTGGATTCCTAGTTGAGTTTTAACGCTAAAGCCCAACTAGAAACCAGTTATAAGTGTCTGCGCCAACTGACCGAATTCTAATTTTAAATTCCAACTACCTATGCCAATTCAAGTAGGCGACACCGCCCCCGACTTTACGTTACCTTCTCAAAACGGTACAGCCGTCAGCCTTAGAGATTTTCGTGGCAAAAAAGCTGTTGTCTTGTATTTTTATCCTAAAGATGACACGCCAGGATGCACAGCTGAATCCTGTGCTTTTCGCGACCAGTATGAAGTTTTTCAAAATGCAGGTGCAGAGGTTGTTGGCGTGAGCGGTGACTCACCCGAATCTCACCAAAAATTTGCTGCAAAATATCAACTACCCTTTACCCTCCTAAGCGATAAAGGTGACCAAACTCGCAAGTCTTACGGTGCAACCGCAGCTTTTGGTTTATTTCCAGGTCGCGTGACTTACGTCATTGACAAAGAAGGAATCGTACAATATGTTTTCGACTCCATGTTTAATTTTACTGGACATGTCGAAGAAGCACTGAAAACACTGCAAAGAATTGCAGTTTAGTGAGTAATGAGTGGTGAGTTGTTTCTACTAACCACTCACCACTCATTACTCACTACTTCTGATAAGATTTTTCAGAAATAACAACGTGGGCTGTTTTGCCGTTTTTACCGTTTGTATGACCGTTTGTATGACCGTTATTATTGCGCGGTTGGATCACTCCGAAACCACCATGATTGCGTTCGTAAACAACGTTGATCTCTCCAGTATCTGCATTACGGAACATATAAAAATCGTGACCCACTGATTGCAGTTGATCTAAAGCTTCTGCAACAGTCATAGGTGGCATAGAAAAATATTTACACCGCACTACTTCTTCTGGTAGTTCGGGAGTGCGATCGCCTATTAAATCTTTTACAACAGTTTCTTGAATCACTCCATCAATAGTCGTTTGAGCATGGGTTTTCTTTTCGTGACGTCGTTCTTTGTATTTACGCAGTTGACGAGCTATTTTATCAGCTACTAAATCTATGCTAGCGTACAAGTTCTCGCTGTTTTCCTCTGCACGGATGACATTACCATTTGCGTAAATAGTGACTTCAGCCGATTGCTTTGGACTAATTCTTGGGTTGCGAGCCACGCTTAAATGCACATCCACTTCGTTTGTGATGTTTTGAAAATGATTTACCGCCTTTTCAATCTTTTGATGCACGTAATCCCTAATCGCTTCGGTAATTTCAATATTTTTGCCGTGGATGACAAGCTTCATGTAAACTCTCCCGCTCAATGCTGTATGTAAATATTGGTTTGGATGAAAAGGAATTGCGGTAAGGTCTAACACTGTCGCCAAAACAAGTAGTACTGGTTTGACACCTACCCGATGCCAACTGAAGACGAATTTTCAGAAATTTCCTAGCTCAAAATCACCTACAACACTTCCCCGTATTTCCAACTGATTGAAAGGCAATTGGAATTGGTGCAGACATCGTAGATTGAGCTTCTTCAGTGGCTGATTGCCTTTTAAGAAAAAAACGGTTTTTACAGCTTTCTTCTATTTTATGCTGTCCATCGCTTAGGCGTCATCACCCGTGTTCATTCTTAACTATATGTTTTGGCGTGACGGTTACTACAGAGAATTCCTCCCAACACCATTGAGGTTAATATATCAAAACTAGCATCTTGTATTCTGGAAAACCAATTCCCGTGATTTTCCTTTAAAATCCTTTGCATAGCTTGACAATTTTTGCAATCTAATTGGTAATATGCAATACATTTTATTTTCCCAGTACTTGATTTTTTAGGTGAGCCGTAGTATGTTTTCGCGACAACGCCGATGTTTATTATATAACCAAGAAGTAATGCCTTACATAGAAGTACTGAGATGGCAGCGTCAACTGCAAATGGAACGCATTAACAACTTTGATTTAGATGACGTGCTGATATTACTGGAACACCCACCCGTTTATACTTTAGGGCAAGGAGCAAATCCTGAATTCCTGAAGTTCGACCCGATCGCGAGCCAATATGAAGTTCATCGAGTTGAAAGAGGTGGTGAAGTGACCTACCACTGTCCCGGACAACTGGTTGGGTATCCAATTTTAAATTTGCATTATTATTGTAAAGACCTTCACTGGTATCTGCGACAACTAGAAGAAGTAATAATAATTACATTAGAAGCCTACGGGTTGGCAGGGGAACGCAGTCCGGGATTGACTGGAGTGTGGCTTGAAGGACGAAAAGTAGCAGCGATCGGCATTAAAGTCAGCCGTTGGATTACCATGCACGGTTTTTCATTAAATGTTTGTCCCGATTTAACAGGATTTCAGCGTATTGTCCCCTGTGGTATTGCTGATAAACCTGTGGGGAGCCTAGCCCAATGGCTTCCCAATATAACTTGTTCTGAGGTGCGCTCTCAAGTGGCAAAGAATTTCGCCAATGTCTTTAATGTTGAGATGATAGATGTACAATAGATAAAACAGTCCTAAATAAAATATAAGAATAAGAGTGAAGACTGCTAATAGCTAATTGCTTTTTGACCATTAGCTATTAGCCATTAGCTATTAGCAATCCAAATTTTTGCAAATGATTTAGGATTGCTATACATTATTATATATAGATAAACAGTGCAAAAGCCCATTTTTAAACCTTTATCAAAAAAATTATTTTTGCAAAACGAAAGGATAGTTACCCAAAAATTTGTGTCTCCTAGTTCAGATACCAGTTTTCATCATGCCAATCTAGGATTACACGCCTCACCATTGATTGCTCTCAAAAAACGTGACTGGAAAGCTCTTAGAGATCTCTTTCATAGAGAAGATATTGATGAAATTGAGGCCGAGATTAATAAAACATTGCTGTTTCTCATCCCAGAACCTTGTTGGGAAGACGATCCGTTTGATTTTCTTCGCGAGTACCTTTGAAGAACGGCAGAAGGTAATTGGAAGCTTTGCTCTTGAATGTAGTATTAAGCTACAATGTAACTCCGTCTTTCCAAATCGTACTGATTATCAGTACGATTTCTAAGGAGAACGAGCGATCGTTTAATTTTCGTAGTTCCCATGAGTTACAGAGTATCAAAATCCAGGGTCATCACAGAAATTAAAGAGTGTCTGGTTCTAGCAATTCCCTTAGCTGGAGCCCAGCTATCTCAAGGAGCGACAACGTTTGTCGATACGGTTATGATGGGCAGTCTGGGAAGCCAAATTATTGCAGCAGGGGCATTGGGAGCATCTATATTTCACATATTAATGTATATCGGTTCTGGAATTGTTTCCTCAGTGAGCCCGCTTGTTGCAGAAGCCTACGGAGCCGGACGAGCAGAGCAAGTGAGTCGGGTAGTACGACAAGGTTTGTTGCTATCACTCATCTTAGCTGTTCCAACAACAATGCTCATCTGGAATGGTGGAACTTTACTGCTCCTGTTCGGACAAGAACCTAAAACTGTTGCATTAGCAGAAGAGTATTTGAAGGCGATCGCATGGGGTTATCTTCCTGGGCTGGGCTTTGCCGTGCTGAGAAGTTTTGTCTCAGCCCTATCAAAACCCCGTCCCGTGATTGCGATCGTTATATGTGGTACGTCGATCAATATTGTAGGAAACTATATTTTAATGTTTGGTAAATATGGATTTCCTGCCTTAGGTTTAGCTGGAATTGGTTATGCAAGTGCCTTTTCCTTTTGGGCAATGTTTGCTGCTTTGGCAGTGTACATCCTCAACCACCCTCAACTGCGAATCTACCATGCCTTTTCTAAAGTGCATCAATTTGAAAGCAAAGTCTTTTGGGAATTGGTGCGAGTCGGTATACCCATCGGGGTATTGGCTGGAGTGGAAGGAGGATTTTTCACTTGCGTCACTTTTTTGATGGGACAATTGGGAACAGTGACACTAGCAGCCCATCAAATTGCTTTTCAGACAGCAATTCTTACCTTTATGATTCCACTTGGACTTTCAATAGCAACAACTGTGAGAGTTGGGCAACTCGTGGGTCAAGAAAATTCTCAAGGGGCGCGACTCGCAGGATTTGTGGGTATTGGTATGGCTGCAGCATTTATGGCAGTTATGGGCATATTGTTCTGGGTAGTGCCAGAGAGAATCGTAGCGCTTTATATTGACACCACTGATTCTAAGAATGCAGCTGTTGTCAGTTTGGCAAAGCAACTTTTGGGAGTAGCAGCAATGTTCCAAATTGCAGATGGCATTCAAGTAGCTGCGGCTGGTGCGCTCCGAGGATTAAAGGACACTCGGATTCCCCTTCTGATAGGTGCTTTGGCTTATTGGGGTATTGGCTTAACTTGCGGTTACACACTTGGGTTGTTGTTGGGATTTGGTGGCGTTGGCTTGTGGTGGGGATTTGTCATTGGTCTTGCTTCAGCAGCAATCATTTTAACGTGGCGGTTTAGCACGATTGAGATACAGCAGCAAATTAAAATCGGTCAATTTATCAATTAGGAAAGAATATGTAAAAAAATACCCAACAATCGTTCTACTGGTTCAATTGGTATTTCTATTAAATCAATGAACAAAGTTTGATGTTGTAACCGCAAAAATTTCCACAATATGCCAGTTGTAACACAACCGTAAATAGCAGCCACTGGAGAATTTTCTCTCTCATTAAATATCTGTGCTGCTAACATTTCAGCACCACATTGACCTAAGCCAAGATTAATATTCTCGTTTTTGGCTTCAACTATTGTCATGACTGGTGCGCTAATATAATATTGCTCTGGACTCCGCGTAATTAAGAAATCTGGAGAACCATTTAAGCCGCGTGATGAATCGACTGTAAAGTCATTCCCAGAAAATAGTCCAATTTGAGAATTTAATTTTCGTTTGACTTCCAGCAATACCGGAGCAATAATGAGTTCCGCACGAGCTTTTTCGCTGTTAATTGCTGTGGCCAAAGGTAACGTCTCCTGCAACGTCATAGATAATAACTCAGTAGACGATACCAACTCTATGTTTGGGAACAGTCTGGTCTTTTCTTCTAACGTTAAGTTAAATTCTTCAACAAGTTGCCTGAGAGTAATTTGACTGTAAGGCATAAATTAACACTTAAGGGAGCAAAAAATAAATTATCCCATTTTGTGGGATGGAGAGCAGCACTGAGGGTTACCCCTTACCCTGGTATGTTAACTCCACTTTGTCGCAGTTTTCCCATATATAAAAGTTGTTTAAAATTCTCTGCCTTAAGGTTGGTTGCACTCAAAACTGGGGAAAGAGTTATATTTCTGACTTGCTTTCTAATATCTGGGAAGAAACACTCCTAGTCAAAGTTACAGTTATGGAAACGTATGATGTAGTTATTATCGGTGCAGGGCATAATGGTTTGGTCTGTGCCGCATACTTACTTAAAGCTGGTTACAGCGTTTTGCTTTTAGAAGCTCGTTCTATTCCCGGTGGCGGTTCCACAACTGAAGAACTTTTAGCCAAAGAAGCGCCCGGCTTTAAATTCAACCCTTGCGCTATCGACCACTTATTTATTTTCCTCGGACCAGTTATCCAAGAATTAGAACTACATAAATACGGTTTGGAATACCTTTGGTGTGACCCGGTTGTTTTTTGTCCCCATCCAGATGGCAAGTATTTCTTGGCCCACAAATCAGTTGAAAAGACTTGTGCGGAAATTGCCCGTTGGAGCGATCGCGATGCCAAGAAATATAGCGAATATGTCAATTATTGGCAACGATTCATTAGTACCGTCACGCCCTACTTCAATGCACCACCCAAATCTATAGTTGACCTTTTGGGAAATTACGACTTGAAAAAACTGCAAGACTTGTTTTCTCTCTTAGGAGGTCCCAATGAAACGCTAGATTTGCTTCGTACAATGCTTTCTAGCCCCCAAGACAATATTAATGAGTATTTTGATTCCGAATTTCTCAAAGCACCTCTTGCCCGACTATCTGCCGAACTGAGTTCACCCCCTTCCCAAAAAGCAATGTCCTTCGGAGCGATGATGATGGTCATGCGTCACCATCCAGGTCAAGCACGACCCCGTGGCGGTACCGGGGCATTAACAGAGGCTTTAGTAAATTTAGTCAAAAGTCAAGGTGGTGTTATCCTCACCGACCAAAGAGTGGAAAAAGTTTTAGTTGATAACGGTCAAGCAGTTGGTGTCAGAGTCGCAGGTGGCAAAGAATACCGAGCCAATAAAGGAGTGATCTCAAATATTGATGCCAAACGCTTGTTTTTACAACATATAGAAGCTAGCGATGTAGATAGCGCCGACCCAAATTTACGAGAAAGACTAGCTCGCCGGATTGTTGACAACAACGAAAGCATCCTCAAAATTGACTTGGCTTTAAATGAACCACTGCGATTTGAACGTCACGAACACAGGGATGAGTATTTAATCGGCTCTATCTTAATTGCAGATTCTGTAAACCATGTTGAGAAAGCTCATAGTGATTGTACCCAAGGAAAGATTCCCGATGAAGACCCATCCATGTATTTAGTCATGCCCACCGGACGCGATCCATCAATGGCACCTCCAGGAAAGCATACAGCATGGATTGAGTTTTTTGCTCCTTATCAAATTTCAGGTGCAGAAGGCACGGGGTTAAAGGGTACTGGTTGGACTGATGAACTGAAAAATAAAGTTGCTGACAGGGTCATTGAAAAACTAGCAGAGTATTCCCCCAATCTCAAACATTCCATTATTGCCCGTCATGTGGAAAGCCCTGCCGATCTCTCACAACGCTTGGGATTTTACAAAGGAAATTATTACCACCTAGACATGACTTTGGAACAAATGTTGTGTTTCCGACCTCTGCCAGAAATAGCAAATTATAAGACTCCAATTGAGAATTTATATCTAACTGGAGCAGGAACCCATCCAGGTGGTTCTATTTCAGGATTACCGGGGCGTAACTGTGCGCGTATTTTCTTGCACGACCGACATCCAATAGCACAAACATTGAAAGATGCAGGAGAATCGATAAAATCTACTATGGCATCTGTCTTTAGTCGAGAATAGGAGAGATAACGGATGAGAGGAAATTTTTTCTTCTCTCCCTTATTCCGTATAGCTCATACTCAATACCGATGACAAAGATAGCGAAAGGTTGATGTAATGAAAATGCTGTGGATAATACTGGAGCAATGACAGATCGGGTTTTGATTCTTGGAGGACGCGGACGGATTGGCAGTAGCGTTGCTCGAGATATTCTCACTCATACACAGGCAGAAGTTACTATTACTGGACGTACCCCAGATAATGAAAGCCCCAATCCGCGAGTTCATTATTTGGTTTTAGATTTGGCAGATGTGGATAGACTTAGGAAGGCGATCGCATCTTCTAATATAGTTATCCACTGTGCGGGTCCGTTTCATTATAGAGACGCTAACGTTCTTAAAATTTGTATTGAAGAAGGCGTTGACTACGCTGATGTTAGCGATCACCGTTCTTTCACCAAAAAAGCTCTAGAGTACCATGATGCAGCTGTCAAAGCGGGAGTGACAGCAATAATTAATACAGGCATCTTCCCCGGAATTTCTAACAGCATGGTACGTCAGGGCGTTGAACAATTAGAGAAGCCAGAAAAAATTCATTTAAGTTACTTAGTCTCTGGTTCCGGTGGTGCTGGAATCACCGTAATGCGAACAACCTTTTTGGGCTTGCAAAAACCTTTTGAAGCTTGGATCGATGGTGATTGGAAGTTAGTCGAACCTTACAGCGATCGCGAAAACATTGATTTTCCAAAACCATACGGTCGTAGTGGAATTTATTGGTTTGATATGCCAGAAACCTATACACTGCCTCATGCTTATCCATCTGTCAAAACCGTTATCACCAAATTTGGCTCCGTTCCTGATTTTTACAATCACATGACATGGATAGCTGCTCATATTTTTCCCAAATGGGTCATGCAGCAGCGAAGTGCAATTGAATTTTTAGCTCATGTCAGTCACTTTATGACGGATGTCACGAATCGCTTTAGCGGTATCGGTGTAGCAGTTCGGTCAGAAATTACCGGGCAAAGAGATGGAAAAGACGCTGTTTTTTGCTCTACTCTAGTACATGAAAACACAGCAGTTGCTTCTGGTTTTGGTACGGGTAGTATTGCTCAAATGCTATTGGATGGGAAACTAAAAAAACCCGGTGTTACACCAGTAGAAGAAGCATTACCAACTAAACTATTTGAACAAGCCATGCAAAGCCGAGACGTCAAAATTCATCATGAATGGTTGCGCTCCTAAATAAAGTTTGAATTTACAGCAGGTTACACGCTAGGTTTTTTAGTCTCCAACTATCAAGCTAAAATCCAAAATAAAATAACCTTTCTTTTGGTAGAAGTCAAAGTAGCATTCAGACACGTAATATTCGTGTGTGTATTAGAGTGTGTATAAATAATTATGCATACACTCAGAAAATTCAAACCTACAACATACAATTAGGAGGCAATTATATGCAAAGATTTTTAGCTATCTTCAATAAAGCATTACGTCAAAGCATTGTTGTTTTAGGGTTGATGCTTCTTATCAGCGCATCGGGTTTATTTTTTTTTACTCAGCAGCCTAGCTATGCCATAACATCTCGTGCCAATCAACTCACACCAGAAGAAAAAATTGACCGCGCATATGAATACAGCGAAGCAACTGGGCTGCGAGAAGAAGATCGACAAAAAGCTTACGAACAGGCTGTCGAAGACTCTAACAAGCCACAAACTGTAGAAAAGACTTACGAAAGAAATTTAAAAGCTGAAGAACAACAAAACCAGAATTCCAATCTCCTCGAACAAGCCAAAGAATTAGTCGATCGCGTTACAACCAAATAAACATCGCTTGGGGATAGGAGATTGGGAATTAATGATTTGTCGTCATTGATAATTCCTTCTCCCTCATCCCCTTATTCAAATTCCTTCACCGTAGCTGGGGGTGAGGCATTGCTATTTTTGGGAGAAAGATTGCGCTCGTACCAATTCATCAGTGGAGTAGAACTAATGCCATGCACGAGCGCGGACACGACTATCGTAGTGTAAACAATCCAACCGATTTGCTCGCCAAGACCGTTTTTCAAACCATTCCCATATGCGTAGGCAAGATAGTATAAAGAGCCTACACCTCGAATACCAAACCAGCCAAGTAACCAACGAGTTCCTGGGTGCATACTTCTATAATGCCTGTGTCCTGATGGTTGACCAATTGTGCTTATCCATGCACCCACTGGTCGAATAACAAAGAACAGTAAAGCTATCACTAATAAAGATTGGGTAGCATAAGTTAGCATTGGTTTAAATAACAAAATTGAACCCAAAATTAAAATAGTTCCAATTTCTAAAAGCTTTTCCAACCGTTCTACAAATTCCAATTGTGCAAGTGATTTTTCCGATTTTTTATAACTTCTTTGAAAAACTAAACCAGCAACAAATACTGCAAGAAAACCATAACCATTAACGAATTCTGTTAGTGAGTATGTCAGTAAAATTGTCCCCAAAGCAATAAAATCTTCCATTAATGAATCAGCAGGGCGTCGTCGCTGAATTTTTTTATCAATCCAAACTATAACTTTAGCGACGAGAATACCCATACCTATGCCAGCAGCGATCGCCCACACTAAATCAATAGCAACCCATTGTTTAAACCAGTTGTCCCAATTCTTATCTTTTAACGAATAAATTCCAAAATAAACAAAAGGAAAAGCAAGAGCATCATTTAAACCACCTTCTGATGTTAAACCAAAACGTAACTCATCTTGGTCATCGACATCAGTTAATTGCACCTCTGAAGCCAATACCGGGTCAGTTGGGGCAAGAATAGCTCCTAGTAAAATTGCCTCTCCCCAATCCAGACCTAGGAACATTTTTCCAACAACAGCAAGCCCAAAAATAGAAAATGGCATTAAAAATCCAATGAGCCGTACTGTAATATTCCAAGCCCCTATTTTTAGCGGACGGAGAATTTTTAATCCACAACTAAATACAGAGACAATAACAACAAATTCTGTTATTCTTTCTAACAATTCGGCATTGAAAACTCCTTCCCGGCGTAATTGAATGAGTTTAAAGCCATAAGGACCGAGAAGAATACCAACTAAAAGATAAATCAGAGCAAAAGAAAGAGGTAAGCGTGAAATCCAGCCAGATAGTAAGGTAACAACTAGCAACAATAGACCTATAATAAATAGATTGATAATATAAACATCTATCATAGAAACTTATATAAAAACTAGGGAGTTGCAATGAAAGTCTAATAGCAATCGCTTTTATTTCTTAATCACCTTGCGATAGATTTGTCATAAAGACTTTATACAACCTAAAAATAATGATACGTGTAGTTACTTATACTGATTCAGCTGGAATTGGAGGTGCGGAAATCAGCCTCAAACACCTAGTTACTAACGTGTCAGCAGATTTTCACGTAACTGCAATGGGTACCAGTCAGTTAGTCATTGATGCTATTGCAAGCAAGAATCCGCAAGTATCTCAAGTGGTATTACCTGCGAAAGGGATTCATTCTCTAACAGCACACCTTCAAGCACTGCATCGCTTGCAACCAGATATAGTACATATCAATATTTGTACTCCTTGGGAATGTGCCATTGGTCTTTTCGCCGCTTTAACATTGCCAAATGCTCGTGTCGTGCGTGTCGATCAACTGCCACTACGAACAACTGATGCAATTAAGCTATGGCGTACAAGGGCGCTATCACTGCGAGTTGACGCTCATGTGGCAGTGGGTGAAGCAAGTGCAAGACGCATGGAGGACTTTTATGCGTTGGGTCGTCGTACCGTAATTTCTATCCCTAATTGCGTTCCGGACATGATACAACAACCCAATCTCTCAAATAAAGAAGATGAGAGATTGGGGTTTTCGGGGCAAAAAATAGTTATTGGTTGCACGGGTCGGCTAGATGCGATGAAGGGTCACGATATCTTACTCAGAGCTATTGCTCAAATTGAAGGAGTTCGGGTAGTGATTCTAGGCGAAGGTGGACAACGTACAGATCTAGAAAAGCTTGCAGTGGATTTGGGAATAAGCGATCGCGTTGATTTGCCAGGATGGGTAGATAATCCTCGCGATTGGTTACTACAATTTGACATCTTTGCCATGCCCTCAAGATCTGAAGGTTTTCCACTAGCAATTGTTGAAGCAATGCTTGCAGCCCTTCCTGTAGTTGCAACGCGTGTGGGCAGTATTCCAGAAGCCGTCACCCATGGCGAAACCGGGTTACTTGTGGATCAAGATGATGTTGAAGGTCTTGCTGCTGCATTGCAGCATTTAAAAGAAGACTGCCAATTACGGTTGCGATTTGGTCGGCGGGGACAAGATATAGCACGGCGTCAGTTTACTGTTGAGCGCATGGTCAACAGTTATGAGCGTCTGTGGTGTGAGTTGATAGAAAAGCCCCAAGTTCCTCGATTGTATATTCCACAACCAAAAGAGTAAAGGCGCAATACCGCGCCCCTACTAACTATTAACCACTAACTACCACCGCACTTGTTTCCTACAAACACGAGAACTTAAAAACAAGACAATCAACAGCAACAAATAAGGCGAGATTGCTGATGACTCCGGAATTCTTTCGACCTTATCTCCTGGTGGGTAAATCACACTTGGAGTACAAGGAATCTCGATCGCTTGATTGGAGTCACCAGGTAAACCGCACCCACTAGGAGTTGTTGGCGGAACAGTATCCGGTGTTGTTGTTCCTACAGTTAAGGGTGGTTGACCAAAAGCGCGATCTCTATCTCCACCTCCACCACCTAAAGATAAAAGAAGCAGTAATAAAACAAGCCCGCCACCCCCAATTAACCAGCCTCTTAAGGAGTTACCAGAACCTTGTTGGACAACAGCACTGTCTGGAACTATATTTTCTGGGCTTGGACTTTCTGGAATTGTAGAAGGAACATCAACAGCGATCGCATCTGGGGATAAGAAAACTGGATTGAGCCCTACAAACACATCCGGAGAGAGACCCTCACCAGTCAGTTGGTCCAACTCTGAAGGAATTCCAATATTTGGGCGTCCAAATTGCGTACCTTCTGTATCAAATGGTATGGAGAGAACATTGAGAATGCTATCTTTCAGCAGCCGGCTATCGCTAGTGCTTAATGCTTGTTTTGCTATAGCAATTTTCTCCAAATAAAATTTGGTCATATCTTGCGGCAAATTTAAAGAATGAATTTGCTGCTCGATATTAGGGATTTTTGCCATTTCCTCATATAGCAAGCGTCCAAAAGAATACTTCAAGTTCAGCAATCCACTGCGAAGGTCAAGTGAGTCACCAGATCCCTGCAATGGTGTCCAATAAAAATTTTTAGTGACCAGTCCCAAACCCGAGACAGGAGCTTGTTTCACCGTCCCTCCCAGAAGATACCGATATCCATCTACTACTAGGGGGCTGTCATCTTGCCAAAATGAAGCATACGGCATTCGATCCAAATTGGGATTATTGTTGTAAAAGGCAGCAAATTTCCGGAGATTTTCTTCTCCTCCAGCGGCTTTTACCAATAGGTCTTGATAACTCGGTCCGTTTCTAGCCTCTAATAATTCTTCAATGACTGCTGCAGTTTTGTTACAGTTGAGACCGTACCCGATCGCACATCCGGGAATACCTCGCATTTGGCTCAATTTTTGCCCTGAAATCTGGTATTGAAGATAATTCGTTTCCAGTCCCCGTTGGACTCCATAGCGACCAAGATTTAACTGACCAAATGCTTCCTGAGTAGGAATGAGTACGGATGCAAAACAAGAAAATGTAATTGTAATTTTCTTCGCCAATGGCTTTAACAAGATCCACCTCCATCAACTAGGGTTTCTTCAAATCTCTATGCTCTAAAAACACTGGAGAAGAACTTAAGTTCTGGGGTTTGTCAAGGTTAATCGTAATGGCGGTCCCCTTCACATTTCCCTCATTAAGACGGTTGTAAAAAACGAACGCACGACTGGGTTGATTAAAGAGATAGCCCCGTTCTGAAGGTTTTATCTTCCCTTGCTTGATGAGTGTAATAAAGGTTTTGATGTATTCTCGTATGTCAAGTAAGTTCTTGGAAGTTGCGCTTGTGTGATTTTGGATGAGCATGAGAAAAAAATCCAAACTGCGGCTGTCTTGTTCCTCAATCATGCGATCGTTTTCTAAAAAAGAACTTGCTACAAGTTTTTTCTCAATCTGTTGAACCTTAAAAAGAGTGTAATAGCGCCCTGATTTTTGTGGATCGCTAACGTAACAGACCCAAGAACCATCTTGAGTCTGTATAAAACCTTGCTGTGCGAGGTAAGAAAGTAATGATTTACTTTTTTCACTTGCGGGCGGTAGTAATTCACGTACAGTATCAAAAGAACAAATCTTCTGTAGTGTTGTCTGTGTTCTTTGTTGGGGATTGGTTGGAGCCTGTTGTGCTGTTGCAAAGTGAGACAGACTCACACATGCAGACACAGACAGAAAAAACTTGCTAATCCAAGAAAGACTAACATTCATAGAACCCCCAAGGCAGAAACCCACGAGGATGTGACTGACTTAGGAAGGCACGTCCGTCCTTCAGGCGTGGGAGGAAGCCGAAGCACGCCAGATACTCCTTTTGGGGAGACCCCAAGACCGCACTGGCTCCCCTTTAGGGTCAGTCTCGCTTTTTTAAAATGCATATGAATATCCATCCTTTTTATGGATTGGTTGACAATATTTGTAACTAATAAGGTGTGGGTTGCTTACAACATTGGTGTGTGGGTGGCAATAGAGATCTGTGGCGAAGTCTTTCACGACGATCGCCATTTTGAGATAACCAAAAACACAAACCGCTATTCTAGAGTCATTTTCAGATGAATAACCGACCTTATGGGGTAGGCTTCCTCACCCGCCTTCTTTAGAATGTACGCACCTTCACTCTGACCAAAAGAACATGGTGTAGTTCAATGACTTGAAAACTGCTGTAACTATAGAAACGGGAATAGTACTTTTGCTCAAAACTAGAAAATTGGCGCTACATCAAATATTTAAGCTATATCAGCTCCAACAGCTGAGCTTTGCTGTGGGGAACTGACAATTATCAAAACTTATCCAACAAGTAGCTTGCTATAGCAGTTTTCATTTGAGTGAAGCACATATTTATTTGCATCCATCAGCGTACATCTGCGGTTCTTTAATGTTCGGTGTATTCCACTGACTCAAAAAGCACTATATTCTACCGCTAGCGAATTTTCTGGCGAACAAAATTTAGACCTCAATGCAGCCATAGAGATTTTTCCCTTTCCTTATTCAATACTTGAGCAAAGATGCTTGTGCGGACAACGTAATCTCTCTAGCCTAGCGTGCTCGCACCCGTTGTTGATGCCGTTTAACAGATTACTTGACCTTAGGTTTGGACAAATTGTATTGTCTTACCCTTTCCCCCTGATGATGCTTAACTAGCTCGAGCGATTGAGAACACATTTACAATGCTAGCACCCTCTTAAGTAAATTTTATTTTACTAGCTTTTAAGGCATCAATGATGCTGATTTGACCTCATGCGCTTTAGAGTCGAACAAGATAAAACAATATAGTAGTTCGTTAAATATTGCAAGTAGGTTTGCTAGTTTTTGATGATTAAATCGGGTAATCTTTTGGCAGTTCGGGAATAAGACTGAGACAATGAGAGTGCAGTCATAGCCATAAGTTACACCGCTCGTGAACTCTCAAAAAATCACTTCCGCAGCAACACAGTCTCGCAAAGCAGATCACATCCGTATTTGCCTGGAACAAGATGTTCAGTTTTATCAAACGACTCATGGATTGGAAAACTACCGCTTCACTCATTGTTGTTTACCAGAAATAGATATTGACGAAATTGAGATTGGAACAAAGTTTTTAGGCAAACAACTTGGTGCGCCCCTACTGATTTCTTCAATGACTGGAGGAACCGAACAGGCGGGAGTCATAAACCGTCGCCTTGCGGAGGTTGCCCAGCACTATAAATTCGCAATGGGCGTAGGTTCCCAACGAGTAGCGGTGGAAAAACCTCAAGTTGCTGAGACTTTTGCAGTTCGGAAATATGCTCCTGATATCCTGCTGTTAGCTAATTTGGGAGCAGTCCAACTCAACTACAATTACGGTTTGGATGAATGTAAAAAGATAATTGATATTTTAGAAGCTGATGCCTTGATTTTGCACCTCAACCCCTTACAGGAGTGCATCCAACCCAGAGGTGATAAAAATTTCAAAGGATTAATTGACAAAATCAATAAATTATGTGTTCAGTTGCCCGTACCGGTGATTGCAAAGGAAGTTGGGAACGGGATCTCAGATACCATGGCACAAAAGCTCCTTGCGGCTGGGGTCAAAGCAATTGATGTAGCGGGTGCTGGAGGAACTTCTTGGGCAAAAGTGGAAAGCGAACGGGCGGAAAATGCTTTACAGCGACGCCTGGGAAGTACGTTTGCCGATTGGGGTTTGCCTACTGCAGAATGTATTACCAGTATTCGTGCGATGGCACCTCATGTTCCTTTAATTGCTTCGGGAGGATTGCGTAATGGATTGGATGTAGCAAAAGCACTCGCTTTAGGGGCAGATATAGCAGGATTGGCTATGCCTTTCCTACAAGCAGCAGCTGCTTCTGACGCGCTTGTTCGAGAACTAGCAGACGTATTGATTGCTGAAATTATAACAGTGCTATTTTGTACTGGCAACGCTACACTAGATGAACTAAGGCGTTCCAAATGTTTACAACGCATAAAATCAGTCTAGAGAAGTGCTCGATGACAAACGACCAATGACCACTAACTAAAAATGCGTAATTTTCTCAAACAAACTTTTGCCAGCTTAGTAGGTAGCCTCTTGGGGTTATGTATCTTTTGCGGTCTGGGTACCACTGGGCTACTCTTGCTGCTCTTTGCAGCCGCCTCCTCTAAAGATGTTGGTCCTTTAGTAAAAGATAAGTCAATGCTAGTTTTTGACTTGTCTATGAACATTACTGATGGCGAACCCAGCACAAGCGAATTGCTGGAAAAAGCATTATCAGGTGAGGAAGTCAACAGAATGTCTCTTCGCAGCGTTCTGGATGCTCTGGAAAAAGCACGTCTTGACAAGCGAATTGTCGGTATTTACTTGGACGCCAGCCGTGCTTCGCAAGCAAGTGTTGCAGGTTTTGCTACCCTTAAAGAAATCCGCCAAGAACTGGAGAAATTCCGCACTGCAGGCAAAAAGATTATCGCCTATGGCTCGGATTGGGGAGAAAGGGAATATTACCTGAGTTCGGTGGCAGATAATATTGTGGTTAACCCTTTAGGAGCTATAGAAGTTAATGGTTTGAGTACACAACCCATGTTTTTTGCAGGAGCATTGCAAAAGTATGGTGTTGGCGTTCAAGTGGTTCGAGTTGGTAAGTTTAAGGGAGCAGTTGAACCTTATGTTTTGACAAAGCTCAGTCCGGAAAACCGCCAGCAACTTCAAACTTTATTAAATGATGTTTGGGCAGAGTGGCGAACAACCGTAGGGTCAAGTCGTAAAATAGCTCCTTCCCAATTGCAAAATATTGTTGACAATCAAGCGTTGTTACTAGCAGAGCAAGCTAAAGCCAATCGTTTGGTGGATAAGGTAGCTTATTTTGATGAAGTTGTTTCAGACTTGAAAAAGCTAACTGATAGCGATAAAGATGAAAAAACATTTCGCCAAATCAACATCAATGAGTATGCGGGAGTTCCTGGTAAATCTTTGGGTATAGAACGGGAATCGAAAAACAAAATCGCTGTTGTTTATGCTGAAGGTGAAATAGTCGAAGGTCAAGGTGAAAGTGGAGAAATAGGAGGCGATCGCTTTGCCAAAATCTTCCGTCAGTTGCGCCAAGATAAAAATGTTAAGGCTGTTGTGCTGCGAATTAACAGCCCTGGTGGAAGCGCTACCGCCTCTGAGGTGATGCAAAGAGAAGTGCGGTTGACTCATCAAGAAAAACCCGTAGTAGTATCTATGGGTGACATCGCTGCTTCTGGGGGCTATTGGATTGCTACTGACTCCAAACGGATCTTCGCAGAACCCAATACCATTACAGGTTCTATTGGTGTCTTTGGAGTGCTGATCAATGCTCAAAAATTGGCAAATGGTAATGGAATTACCTGGGATTCAGTCAAAACAGGGAAATACGCTGACGTTCAAACAGTAGCTCGTCCCAAATCTACAGAAGAACTGGCACTATACCAGCGCAATGTTAACCGCATTTACAGTGTATTTGTTAATAAAGTCGCACAAGGTCGGAAACTGTCAGAGCAAAAGGTGGTTGAAATTGCTCAAGGACGGGTTTGGTCGGGTGTTGCAGCAAAGAAAATAGGTTTGGTGGACGAGATTGGGGGTTTGGATGCTGCCATTAAATATGCTTCAACAGCAGCCGATTTGGGCAACAATTGGGAGGTCAAGGAGTATCCCCGATTGGGAACTCTTGAGGAGCGATTGTTTGGAAAAGCAGCACAAGAGACACGAGCGCTTTTGGGGATAAACAATATGAAACTGAAAGCCCCAGATCCATTGATGGCTGAATTTGAAAAACTTCAAAAAGAACTGGCGATCGTACAAAAGATGAACGATTCGTTGGGTATTTATGCTCGCCTACCCATTAACCTCTTGATTGAATGAGCATTAACACACCGATTTCCAATTGAGAGCAGTACATCCAAGGGGTAGCAACTGTTAGTTGATTGCTACCCACTTCTACCCATTGTTAGTCGTCTTTGGGAAGTGATAGCGCAGCTGCTTTAGTTTGGGCGCGTCCTGGTGGAATGGGATTGGACCATGAGAGAATGCCAGCGAGATACGCCTTTGAGAGTTCGATTCAAACCGATATTTAAGTTAGCTAGATATTATGGGGTCAAAACTACTGACAAAAACGGTAAGGGCGTGTAAAGTAGTTTTGATTGAATAACAATTTACCAAATTTTATGCAACTGCCTAAAGACATAAAAACTAAACGCCTTCTTCTTCTTGTGTTTTCTTGTAGTATAGCTGGTGTCATCGTAGGTGGTACTTCAGCTTGGGCAGAAACCAATATGTGCTTGCAAGCCAATACAGTCACTAGTGAATGTATAACTCAAGACCCAGGAATGAAAACTATAGAGGGAATGGCAACTGGGTTAATAGCTGGAGCAGGTGCAGCTGTTGGTGTAGCATGGCAGCACCGACACGAAAACTAAAAGTGACAAATATCAGCTTCCTAACTGAAGTTGATTATAAATATTATTTATAGATTGACAGATTTTATAAAACTCGAAAGGCGGGCACTGCTCGCCTTATCAAGCTTTCTGTGGAAATTGCTCATTTACTATGTATTATTAATACATATGGTCTACTTGCCTGCTTACGCGATCGCTGATGATTTCGTTATGTTTGGGTCAGTGGGACTTTTTTTGGAATGAATGATGAAAGTGTATTCTAATTTATTACTTAAACTGTCGCGACATTTATTTACCAATGCAGGGGAACAAGAAAAATTTATTGAAGCCTTAACTCATCCACAGCGTTTTAATCCTTGTATCCTTTGGTGCAAACAAAAGCCTGAAGTATCTCCTTTTGTTACTGAAATAGCAATGCCTTGGCAACCGAAATTTATAGACCGTTTATCTTTAGGAGAAAAACCCGGACAGAATTCTCTACACGAACAAGGGTATTTTTACTGTTTGGATTTTTCTTCTGTCTTTGCTGCTTCTGTATTGTTGGCAATCCCTCAACCTGTCAATCTTGTTTTTGATATGTGTGCTGCACCTGGAGGAAAAAGTGTTTTTGCTTGGAAAAGTTTGCAACCAAATTTATTGATTGGCAATGAAGTGATTGGCAAACGGTTGGGAATGTTGATTTCTAATCTGAAACGCTGTGAGGTGGAACCTTCTATTGTCGCTAGCAAAGATTCAAGTTTTTTTGCTGATACGATACCTTTATCGAGTCGTTTAGTGATAGTAGATGCTCCTTGTACCGGGCAGTCTTTACTTGCTAAAGGAGAAAAAGCACCCGGTTGTTTTCATCCAACTGCTATTAATAAAAGTGCTAACAGACAGAAAAGAATTATAGCAAATTCTGCACGTCTTGTTGCCCCTCAAGGGTATCTTGCTTATATGACTTGCACCTACTCCCCAGAAGAAAATGAGGAGGTTTGTGAATGGTTTTTACAAAGATTTTCTCAGTTTAAAGCTGTGGAAGCAAAACATTTAGAGGGATATCAGTCACATTTAACGGCTTTGCCTTGTTATCGGATGTTTCCTCAGAATGGTTTGGGTGCTGGTGCTTTTACGGTGTTGTTTCAGAATACGGAGGAAGGTGAGGAGAAGGTTTTGGATGTGGAGGTTTTGCCTGCAGTATGGAAGAACATGAGCCACAGAGGAGCAGAGGGCGCAGAGAAGTAAGGTGAGGAAAAGAAGGATTACTACTTGAGTTCGGGAGCATCCCAATTTGGCGCATTGCCCTCAGAATAGAATTCTAGGGCTATACCAACCAAGTCCCTCTTGGTTCTTGATTGAAGCCTGCGTAGGCAGGCTTTGTTTGTGTAGCCGCGATTTCCAATCGTCGGCGTTTTTTCACTCATTGGGATGCTCCCCTTTACTTCAGGCTTTTCAATCGTTTTTTCTGATAATTTCTAATTCGTAGCAGCCTGTTTGCTCATCAGGTGTTCTTAGAAAAGCATATTCTTCACTAATACCAATGACTATTTCGGCTGTTGTGTAGATGATGCATCCACAGTCAAGATGTCCGCCAATGGTTTTTCCTTGTCGGTCAGAGATAGCAATATGGAGATGCACTCCAGTTGTTGCTATTGTTCCGTTAAGAGAAAGAATTTCAAATTTGTCAGCTAAGAGGGTGCTGTTGTCTTGGTTGGCAAAGCGAATTTTGGCTTGTTTCAGACTGCCAATAGCAGTTACGATAAACCCTGCTTTAATGTTTTTTAGGCTGGCAAAATTCTTTAAACTTTGTTTTAAATCTTCATCTGGTTTTAACCGCAGAGGATATATTCTCATGGTCCTATAAATCTTTAGAATACCTTTATTAAATAAATCTTAAATATTCCAAGCATCGTCAGAAGTACTGTGTCATTGTGCAATTTATATCAAAATTATGGTAACGATTTTGAAAAATAACCTAGTGTATTTGCTGAGGCTATCAAGCACTTGATTACCATAAAATGTACTGAAGATAATATTTTTATACTTTCAGGATTCCTATTTATGCAAGGGTTACCGCTCCAGTGCAAAAATTTGCAGGAGCAAGTTGAGTGTATTTTACAACTTATACAGCAAGAGCCATTTTTACGTTCTTATAATGTAACATCGATACAAACTTCCCTAAATAAAGCAATTTCACCCAGGTTTGAAATTGTGTTTGCAGGAGCATTTAGTGCTGGTAAGTCCATGTTAATTAATGCCCTTCTGGAACGGGAACTGCTTTATAGCGCGGAGGGACACGCCACTGGAACTGAATGCAAAATTGAGTATGCGCCCAGCGATAAAGAACGAGTTGTTTTAACTTTTTTAAGTGAAGCGGAGATTAGAGAGCAAGCTGTTTTCTTATGCCAGCAACTGAAGTTCGCAACAGTCACAAATATCAATCAAGCAGAAGTTATTCAATTGCTTTGTCAAGGATGCAATACCATCATTCAACAAGAAGGTGGTGAGAGCAAGTCAGAACGGGCAAAGCAAGCAAAGGCTTTGATGTTACTCCTAGAAGGTTATGTGGCAAACCGCCAACACATACAAACGGTGAATAATGCCACTTATTCTATGGAACAATTTAATTTTAAAAATCTTAAAGAAGCAGCTGGGTATGCCCGTCGTGGTAGTAACAGTGCCGTGTTAAAACGCATTGAGTACTACTGCGATCATCCCCTCTTGCAAGATGGAAATATCATCATCGATACTCCTGGTATTGATGCACCAGTTGAGAAAGATTCGCATTTTACATATGCTAGAATTCGATCTTCTGATACTTCAGCGGTAATTTGTGTGTTAAAACCTGCATCGGCTGGTGATATGACCAAGGAAGAAACAGAACTGTTGGAAACAATACGCGAAAATCCTGGCATTCGCGATCGCGTTTTCTACGTGTTTAATCGTATTGATGAAACTTGGTATAATGCTCAACTGCGTCAACGTCTAGATGATTTAATGAGCGAGCAATTCCAGGATACCAACAGAGTTTTTAAAACCAGTGGATTGCTGGGATTTTATGGCAGTCAAATTCAACAAACAAGCGAACGGGACAGGTTTGGATTGGATTCTGTCTTCACTGAAAGTTCTAGAGGATTGAATGGTAGGGAAGAAACGCCACAATTTGTGAATGAATTCCTGCGCTATTGCGCTAACTCTGGGAAACTTTCGTCCAGTCAGTTTCGGATTTCTGTTAATAGCTTTGAAACTCCCAATGAAAACTACATACGAATTGTTAAAGAACAAGGGTTGCCACTGATTCAGCAGCTGATTCAAGACAGTGGTATACGAGAGTTTAGAAATGCGATCGCTTGGTATTTAACTGAAGAAAAACGCCCTCAATTGTTTAAAAATCTGGCAAATGATTTGGAGGATGCGTGTATTCAACTTAAAAAACACTATCAGTCCATCCAAAGAGAGTTAGATAGCCAACCCCAAGAAATTGAGGCAATGAAGGCACAGGAGTTACAGCGGTTGAACCAGCAACTGCAAGAGGTTGGCAATGGCTTTCGCGCTTCAATCATCGAGGAAGTGAATCAAGTTATTACAAATGATAGTAATGCTTTCGAGACTGATTTTCGACAATTGCAATCTCGAATGATTCGCCGCTTGGATGAATTGCTAGATACTTTCTCTGTTGCAGATGCTTATCGGCACGCTACTCGCAATCATTCGCGAAATGCAACAGCACCTTTGATTGCTATTTTAGTAGAAGCACTATATTATCTAGCAAATCAGTTGGAAGATGTTTTGGTTGAGTCTTCTCAAGAAATTGTTGCCTCTTTTTTCCAAAGATTAAATGAGAAAACTCGCAAGTCAGAATCTTATCGTCAACTATATCGGCTGTTAGGAAATGATGGAGGAATTGAGCAGCAGTTGCAAGTTTTGGAAAGAGAGGTGACTCATGCTTTGGTAAGTGTGGCTAGAGTAGAATGCGATCGCTTTGTGCGGGAGAGCCCTAGATTTTATGATGAAGGCACTTTTTCTATATACCAGTTCCGTCAAACTTTGTTACAAACATCTCAAGCCTATGATTGTGAAAGTATAGTAGAAGCAGAACCAGCAATCAGACAGTTATTAAAGTTAGACTTTGAACCAAAAGTTTCTCAAACTATTCGCAAAACTTTCCGCCAAACTTTCAACCAAATTTTTAAAACTCACTTACTGCCCATGGCTGACAAGCAAGTTGAGGAAATTCTGCAGCAATATCCTAAGGCGCGTAATTATTTGGAGCAATCCCTAGAACGAGAAGCTGAGGAAAAAATTCTCTCAAACAAACATTTATTAGATGTTATTGGGCAAAAGATAGCAACCTATAATTCAGCTGTTACTTCCATCAATGAATGCCTGGAGGCGGTGGAATTATATGATTGTCTCTTACCTACTATTGAACAAATAGAATCAGAAAAAGTTGATATGAAGTTTTATAAAAATGGTTTATTGGAGTCAAATGGTGCAGTGAAATTAACAAAATTGTAAGCGTTAATACATCTAATACGCAGAAATATAATGTAAATTATACTATCTGTGTCCTTTGATTTATTCTCTTTCTTTGGCTTAAAAATAAAGTTCAAAGCCTGGAAAAATTTCTAATCCAAAAGGAAACATAAAGCTAGCTAAATGGAATGATAATAATGTCTTATTATCTCTAGTCTGGCTTTTTGGGATGTTTTAAGCTAATTGATGATTAATTGTCATCTTTACGTTTCAGTCATTTTATAATTTTCAAGCTTTAACAGCGATCGAGAATGTTACCAATTAAAAAGCAGGAGGGTCATCTGAGTATGCTAAACAACAAATTTAAACAATTGGAAGGAACAGAAGATATTATTTTTTTAGAAAATCAAATATTCAATCCCGTTCAGATTATCGATCGCATAATTGAAAATTTTGAACCGAAAGGTAACGATCTAAATTTGTCTTGCAAAAATTCCTTTCTAAAAAAATTCTTTAAGCAGAAAAATATGCAAGGCATTTTTAATCGAGTAGAGTGGAAGTTTGCACTCAGGCAAGGAATTAAATGCGAACTTTTCACTCCAGAAAATAATCGCAAGCAGAAAGGCAAGTTAGAGATCAAAGTCGTCATAGATTTTTCTCCTATGAAGAAACAGGAGTCTTGCGTGCTTGATGATGACGATGAATATAAGATTCTATCTATTGAAGATAAGAAAAGCTCGGAAAATTTAGAAATAAAAGTTTCAATAGATTTTCGCCCGGAGGAATCTGAGGTTGAAGAATCTTTTACAAACAATCAACCCCACCCATTGATTAATAATGTCTATTGGATAGTGAATGATTATAAGTAATCAGAATAAAGGAGGCGATCGAGGGACCGGGGCGACGAGAGAACAAAGAAAAATAAATCCTCGCGACCAATGACCAATTTCTACGACTGGTCATTGGTCGCCGAGCGCTGTTAACTGTCAGTCAACCAATGGTTAACATCAACCGCCAACTTTTGCCCCAATTTTAGCAATTGACGGCTATAAGTTGCATTTTCTTGATTTACCGTTTTTGTAACTATCTCCGGTAGGATTTGATTGTGCAAACGACTGAAGTATAGTTCCTGGGATCGGTCAAGACAGATACCAAGGTTAAGCTGATACCCCGCATCTATCAATCGTTCCAAGCGTTGGATATCTGCATCTGAGGTCCCACTAGGATCGTATAGTAGCTGCCAGAGAGAATGGAGTATTATCTGCTCTAACATCTGCCTGCCTTCAGGAATATTTAACCGACAATGCAGGTGTTTGGCTTCTGTGGCAACTGCTTCTAACTCTAAAATGTGGTTCCAAGTGGATTTTGGTTCGGATATCTCTTGCTCTAATGCACGTAATGTCATCATACACCGATACCCCAAAGATATCTCTGCTGCTACCTGCAACTCTTGTGGTGCGGGAACTCCATCGCGATGGAATGCCATTAAGACACCGTAATTATCCCTGTATGTTTGTGTGTACAGTTGATCTAAACGTGTCAGGGTTTCCTGACTGAGTAAGTGCATCAGTCGGTGGCGTTCTTCAGCAAATAAATTCTGTAAATTGAATGCTTCTTCACCAAACAATTGCATCATCGCCAGGATTGTGTGTGCTGCACTAGCTTGTTGCAGTGCGCCAAACAGTTTGTCCTTTAACTGGCTGTAACTCCGACGTCCTTGGAAAGGTTGAATGCAACAATGGAAATCCCACCCTCCAAGGTGAAGAACTGCAAACACTAGATGTTCGCTTTCCCAGGTGATTTCTGAAACTAGGTTCAAATTCCCCACTGCCAAAGTTAGCGATCCCATTCTTTGGAGTTGGTAATCGAGTTCGTTGACCGTGTAGCAATAAGCTCTTTTTTGAAAAGCGCTAGCTGCTGAAGCTTGATTGTTGTTGGAAGGAAGCCTGTCGCTTAAAGCCGATCGCTGTCCGTTGAACAATGAGGTAATGGCATGATGGGCTGCAACTTGTTTAAAGCTAATTTGGGCTGTTAGCACAAGTTGGCGGTAAACTTCCGCACCATGTTTGAAGAATTCAACATTACTTGTTGCTACAGCAAGACGTTTGATGAAACCTTTTTCTAACTGTACGCCTGCTACATCTCCTGCAAGTTCCAGCGCACGAGCAGCATACCGAAGAATCTGCGTTCCTTCTGGGCGCGAGATTTCTTCAAAGAACCACCCACAACTGGTGTACATGAGCAAAGCGTGACGCTGCATTTCTAACAAGCGCAAGGCATCTACTTGTTCGGCTGCTGTAAGTTTGTGGTTTTGGTGGCGGGCTAGAAAACGAGTGACATTTTCAGGAGTGCGATCGCGAATCACTTCTATATATCGATCCCGTGCAGACCAGGGATCGCGGAACAATAGCTTGCCATGTTCTTCGTACACGTGGATGAGGCGATCGCGCAACCAATCTAAAGCATCTCTTAATGGACGACGCCATTTTTGATGCCACGTTCCTCCACCACCGCAACCGCAATCATCTTGCCATCTATCTACACCGTGAGCGCAACTCCATGCCGTGACAGGCTTGAGTTCCACCTCCCAAGTCGGAGAATTCAGGCTGAGGTAGTGAGCAAAGTTGGTGACAGTCCAACCCCTGTGGGCAAATTCTTGTGTAAATGCGTAGGCTAGTGTTTTCTCCGTACCGCCTTTATGGTGTCCGAAGGTTTCTCCATCTGTGGCGACAGAAATTAACTGTGCGGGACGGTGATCCCCGCGTACTGCGGAACCAATTCGTCCTGCCAAATGGCTGGAATTATAGAGAACATCACTAAATCCCATATCTCGCGAGATCGGTCCGTCATAAAAGAAGATATCTATGTATGGGAGAGATTGGGGATCGGTGCTTGAGGATTGGGAATTGAGAGTTTTCTGTACCGAGTCCCCAACTCCGCCTTTCTCCTTCAAAAAACACCGATATGGACGTGTGGGATCGATTTGACTACCGCCTACTTCATGCCATTCTGGATTGGAATTGTCTTTTGTTGGCATGAAACGGCAGCGTTGTGCTTGCGATGGGGCAAGGACAATGAAGCGAATCCCTTCGTCAATTAAAGCTTTTAAGGTTGCGTAGTCTACAGCGGTTTCTGCCAACCACATTCCTTCGGGATCGCGACCGAAGCGGGATCGGAAGTCTTCTTTGCCCCAGCGAATTTGGGTGTATTTATCGCGTTCGTTCGCTAGGGGCATAATGATGTGGTTGTATACTTGCGCGATCGCATTACCATGCCCGTTCAACCTTTCGCAGCTCTTGCGATCTGCTTCCAAGATGCGTTGGTAAACTTCCAGATCGTGGCGTTCCAACCACGACATCAGCGTTGGCCCAATATTAAAGCTCAAATACTCATAGTTGTTAACGATCCCCACCAACTCGCCTCGATCGTTTACCACTCTGGCGAAAGCATTGGGACGATAGCATTCAGCATGAATGCGCTCGTTCCAATCATGAAAAGGCGTTGCACCAGGTTGACGCTCAATTGCATCCAAATAAGGGTTTTCCCGTGGTGGTTGGTAAAAATGTCCATGAACTGTTACATAAATACCCGTAGCTTGTCTCAGGGGATCGAGCATTTGGGTGCTTTTGATAGTTTCATGGGACATCAAATTTGTACCAGTACTAGCTGGTAATTCAGCTGCTGAGGTCATGGAGTTATGATTCCAAACACGATAGATAAACTTGCAATTGTGCCTGAGAGCAAAATTTTTATGAAACTTTCTTGCATTGGCTTTGCAATAACAGTGGGGAAAATAGAGCAACTATGATATGTGAATAAATTCCGCTCTTTGCGGTCTAAATATTGGAGTCACTTGCACGCTTAAAACAGCCTTTCAATTAAGTAACCATTGACAAAAGCGGGGTTAGCAGGTTTCATCTTTGGTGGTGCTAAAAACTTAATTGTCTTTTAATATATTACCCTGCATCTTTGTTGTAAAATTCTTCACTTCATCGAAACTTTTGCAACGAAAGATTGCGAAGACGTTTTATATCGCAATCTTATTTTACAAATAAAACTCCAGAAAGGAAACAGTACAATTTCGGAACCGTTCTACTGGAGGGTTGGGAGTATCCTAAATAAGAAGTTGAGGACAGTAGAGACGTGCTATGGCATATATATACAGAAGTGTGATTCTTCACTTTTAACCCTTAACTCCGTTTCTGTTAACTCTTTCAGCTCGAAAATACCCATGTCAGGTAAAAACATCATCTTTTTAGTTTTGTCTTTGTTTATTCCGGTTTCCCTTGCAGCACATTACTTGGAGTGGGGAGATCTCATTGTTTTTGGAACCGCCTGCTTGGCAATTTTACCTTTAGCTGCATGGATGGGAGCAGCTACAGAAGAAATTGCTGTCGTAGTCGGTCCTACCCTAGGAGGATTGTTAAATGCCACTTTTGGTAATGCAACAGAACTGATTATTGCCCTGGTTGCTTTAAAAGCCGGATTGGTCGATGTTGTCAAAGCTAGTATAACGGGCTCGATTATTGGGAATTTACTGCTAGTAATGGGTCTTGCAATGTTTTTAGGCGGACTGCGCCATAAAGAACAGAAATTTCAGTCAGTCGTAGCACGGGTTAATGCATCTTCTATGAATTTGGCAGTCATCGCCATTTTGCTGCCAACAGCAATGAGATTTGGTGCTCAGACAGTTAGCCAACAAACATTGCAACATCTTTCCCTAGCTGTTGCCTTAGTCTTAATAGTTGTCTATGCTTTAACGCTCTTCTTTTCTATGAAAACCCACGCTTACCTCTACGAGGTGGGTGTTGCAGAAACAGTAGAAGAAGAGCATTACAGCAAACCGAACATTTGGTTGTGGGCAGGTGTGTTGCTAGTTTGTACTATTCTAGTCGCATTAGAATCAGAAATGCTAGTCGCATCACTGGAAGTGGCAACAAGTCAATTAGGTTTAACTGCATTATTTACAGGGGTCATTCTTGTACCTATTGTTGGTAATGCTGCGGAACACGCGACAGCCGTCACAGTCGCAATGAAAGACAAGATGGATCTTTCTCTTTCGGTAGCAGTGGGATCGAGCATGCAGATCGCCCTATTTGTGGCTCCTGTCTTAGTTTTAGCAGGTTGGGTACTCGGTCAACCAATGGATTTAAATTTTAATCCCTTTGAACTGGTGGCTGTAGCAGTATCAGTTTTGATTGCAAACAGCATTAGTTCTGATGGAAAGTCAAATTGGCTTGAAGGGGTATTGTTATTGGCTGCTTATACAGTATTGGGATTCGCTTTCTACTACCTTCCGGTTGCGTAGACATAAAGAGAACGTTAAAAAAGCCACCACTTCGGTATTCTTTTCGCTACAACTGTATCTGGTTGGTAGTGCCTAACAAGACCTAACACTTTAGAGCAAAACAACAGGGGTAACTTTGCTTCTGTTTGGGGGAAGATTACCCTGCATGGGTAATGTCAGGGTGGGACTTGCGGCACTACCTTAGATTGATAGAAGAGTAATCTTACACCTTAAATCATTCACGGAGGGTGAATATGACACAAGCTGCCGATTTCAATACAGTGCTTGAGGCTGCTGCTCGCTCCATAAGCTTGCCACTCGTGGTACAAGGTGACAATGGTGATGCTGTGAAATTTCTCCAACAACTTCTAAATGCTTATAGAAGCAAGATTGGGGATGGTAGCACTGCACCACTTCAAGAAGATGGAGATTTTGGTCGTAACACGTTTGCGGCTGTTGTCAGATTTCAACAAGAATACAGAGCAGTTATTGGCGATTCCACTTTTTCTGTTGATGGAAAAGTTGGTCCTTTGACTTGGCGTGCTTTAGGTGATTTTGCTTATCGTCGGTGTCGCTAGTGAGCGAACGGCGATCGCCATTTGGTAAGCAGTTAATCAACAGCTCTGTCACTGGCGATTGTCAACTCACCCGGTACTGGTTCATTCATTTGACCGAACATCATTGAAACAAATACAGGAAGGTTAAATCATGGCTCAAAAGAGTTTGCCGACACTGCAAAATGGCTCTAATGGTGAAGCTGTAAGATTTCTACAACAACTTTTAATCGTTTTTGGCAAGCTAGGTAACAGTGACTTCGATGCCATCTTTGGCAGTAAAACAGAAAGCGCTGTTAAAGAGTTTCAACGCGAACAAAATTTAACAGTGGATGGTAAAGTCGGTCCCCAAACGTGGGGTGCATTGGGTAATCAAACCAAGAATACCTGTGCCCAGTTCTAGTTGGGGATTGGGGGGAGTTAGAGATTCAGGAGTGGAAGTTAGAAGTTACCAGAAGCGGAATGTTCGCGTGCTACGGACTGCTTGTTGTTAAAGCGCAGCAGTCTTGTGCTCCCACTTACTCCTGTACGAACACAATTGATTGCCAAAATCAGATTATACAACGCGATACGGCGGTCTTTCGCCCCCATTCACTTATGTCAGGGCGTAATGTTTTGCGCCCTGACTAATTATTAACACTAACTATAGAGGTGAACCATGACACAAGCTACAGATTTTAATGCCCCAGTTGGAGCTAGTGCTGCTTCTATCGGTCTACCACCAGTGGTACAAGGCGACACTGGCGACGCCGTGAAGTATTTACAACAACTGTTAAATGCTTACAGAAGCAAGATCGGGAATGGAAACGTTACACCAGTCCTGAAAGTAGACGGAAATTTTGGTAGCAACACTTTCTCTGCTGTTGTGCAATTCCAAAAAGAGTACACAGCAGTTAATACTAATAATATAAAATTAGTTGCTGATGGAAAAGTAGGCCCTGCTACTTGGCGGGCTTTGGGCGATTTTGGTTTCCTTAAGTGTCGCCCCTAATTGAGTTAATAACTAAGAAGCATGAAGAATAAAGTCAACACCAATTGATAAATTAAGAGTTTTGTATCCATAACTACCAATGTAGTTTTCATACTTTATCCTTCATTCTTTGCCCTTTTTTTGTCATTTAAAATATTTAGGAAAGTAAATCATGGCTGAGCAAAAATTGCCCCAATTAAAAAAGGACACTACTGGTGACGCTGTAAGATTGCTGCAACAACAATTGATTACTTTTGGATATCTCAGCAGTGGTGGTTTTGACTCAAAATTTGGTTCAGTGACAGAAGAAGCTGTCAAACAATTCCAACGAGACCAGAACTTAAAAGATGATGGGATTGTTGGTTCCAATACTTGGTTAGCATTGGCAAATTGGGCAAATCATTTTTGTCAACAAGTGGCTCCATAATACAGCATTTTTCATCTAAATAAACCACCCCGTTTGTCAGGGCGCAAAGCATTGCGCTCCTACGGGTGTGGTCATTTTACGTAAGAATGCCTGTCAAATTTAAAGTGCAGAACCTCACCGGATTGCTAACTCCATTCTAGAAAATCACCTGTAGTGCTAAATTCACCACCACTCGTTAACCATTAACATTTTTTCCAGTTGTGCCAGTTTTTTGAAAGATAGTTAAAATGAAAAAATGAAATTGATTTATAACTCAATTATTATGTAAGAATTTACAAACGCAGCACAGCCTCAAGGAAAACCACTAGGAAACTTGAGTAAGAACTTGAAGAACAATTTGAGGAACAATCCAAAGCACAATTTATGTCAGCACGAGCATCAGGTTTACCAACTCTAAGATTTGGCTCCTCCGGTCACTCTGTTAGAGTTTTACAACGGCTTTTAGTTTCTAACGGGTACTTTGTAAGAATTGATGGCAATTTCGGTGCTCTCACAGAATCTGCTGTGATGGCTTTTCAAAGCGGTCGGGGTCTAAACCCTGATGGTGTGGTTGGTTCTAGAACTTGGGCTGAATTAACAGGTTAATTAACGCTTCCATGCCAATTAGAAATTAGATTCGGTTTGATGAAACGCGATCGCACAAATCCTATCATCTTAAAAAAAAGAGTGCAACCAGAAATGTAGCTCAATTCAAAATCTAGAGTAGTATGGCTTTGGGTAAGCAGTCAAAGAAAGCATGACTCCTTACCCGTATTCCATATTTATACTTATAACGAAGAGCAAAGACCAGTTTACGGAATCTTTGGAAAAAATTATTACATTTTTTATTTTGTAATTACTGTTTATTCCGGAACAACACCTGTAGTAGTTGTCAAATAAAGCATGGGCCTAGCGTAAAATGTGACACAATGACTGATATTGCCCTGCTGATGACGGGCGTATTGCAAACAGGACAATTTTCTTTACTGAGTTTAGCGAATCAGCTATTTCTTCAGTTAGAGAGCAGCGTGGAAGAGTCAAATCAAGACCAGCTATCTCCGATAGTTTCACTTGCTCAAATTACACCACCTGAATTTATGCAATATGATGAGACAATACAAGTCTCCCCATTAGAACAAACTACAGAAAATGAAAATATAGTGAATCCATCTCAAACAGCTTCTTTTGTGGAGTTGTTAGTAGCGTCAGAAAATACCCCTAAGGTCAATTCTCGTCGTTACAGGCGAAGATTCACTACTAAACGAAGTGGTTACCAAGTGGTAACTGCTATATCTTACGATTATACTAATCAAGCCCTGCCAACTTTAACTTTTGGCAATGAAGGTATTGCTGTTAGAGCTTTACAACGGTTGTTATCGTACAATGGCTACGCTGTTCAAGTTGATGGAGTTTTCGGTGCGCTAACAGAAGCGGCTGTTAAATCTTTTCAAAACCAGCGCAGCATAGCAGTGGATGGCATTGTTGGACAAACAACTTGGTTAGAATTAACACAATGAATTATGAATTATGAATTATGATTATGATAAATTTGATAATTCATAATTCATAATTCATAATTTCTACCGATACTTATGTTGCTCTAAGAGTTGTTGTGCTCTTGGTTTATAAATTAAATAAAATAAAGCTTCTATATAACGCAACAAATCTTCTCGATTTTCTTTGGAAATGAAGTTCCAAAAGCCATATATTCTAGCCAAAGATAGCAATTTGGATGTATGAATTTTCCAGGTATAGGTACTGTAAACTCTTTCAATTCCTTTTTGGGAAATTTGCTCCCAATAATGGGGATTTTGTTCGCAACTCTTGATAAATTCCAAAATTTTCTCACCTGTTTCTTCTAAATTGGTTGGGTTGATGTAAAAACCATTAACTTTGTCTTGAATAATCTCTAATGGACCGCCAAACTGTGTGGCAAAAGTAGGTAATCCTGAAATCATTGATTCTAAAATTGTCAAACCAAAAGCTTCAAACAAAGCGGGTTGTACAAATATTCCCTTACGATCGCCAATGACTCGATACACTTCCCCAGAATCACTTTTTGTCAAACGCACTCCCAACCAACGAACTTTACCTTGAAGATTGTACTCTTCGATGATCCGATAAAGTTTGACGATCTCATCGCGTTCTTCATTATCGCCTGATTCTTCAACTCGCAATTTTCCTGCAATTAATATGAGATTGCAATGTTCTTGCAGCTCTTTGTTTTGAC
Source organism: Tolypothrix bouteillei VB521301 (assembly GCF_000760695.4). GTDB lineage: Bacteria > Cyanobacteriota > Cyanobacteriia > Cyanobacteriales > Nostocaceae > Scytonema > Scytonema bouteillei_A. The sequence goes on from NZ_JHEG04000001.1 coordinate 1,071,057, forward strand.
CGAAGCATTGAGCTAAACCGGTCAAGTTCTTAATCCGGTCAAGACGAGCCATTGAGAACAAGGGGCGCTTGTTGGGGTCATCTAAAGTCCCAAAAATTTCCGTTGGATCTTCCAGAGTAAATAGCATTTCTTCTAATCTGGCGCGATCGCTTTCAATTCGGTCTTCGGTACGCGTGTAAGGGAAATAGCAAATTTCGTTAACTCCTGGCGGTACAACGTTAAACTTGGGGCTAAACAGTTCAATCCCATTCACAACGTGGTACAGTTCTGGCATCGTAAAGCACTTAAGAGATTCGTACTGTCCCACACTATCTGGAGTCCCTACAATCTCTTGATAAGTACTGCTAATAATAAAATTGGCAGCATTCATTGCCAACAGATCCGCAGTAAATTGCAATGAAAAATGATACTTATCTTCTAAGTCTTGCCAGTAGAGGTTGCTGAACAAGTACTTAGATTTTTCTAATGCATGGGCAATATTACATTGAGTCACACCCAAACGTCGGGACAGTAAAAATGCGATTAAATTACCATCAGTATAATTACCGACAATTAGATCGGGTCTGCCTTGAAATTCTGCCCGCAGTTCTTTTTCTGCATCAATAGCAAATGTTTCCAGATAAGGCCAAAACTCAAACCGTGAAATCCAATTCTGAGTCATATTGGGATTGAATTCCCGCAAAGGAACTCGCAATATCCAAGCATTTTCTGTGTCGTAGACTTTTTCTAGCCGTTGGTTGCATAAAGTTCCATCACTATTGGAAATCAGGCGGGTAAGAATAATAACTTTGGGTTTAACGTTTAATCCGCCCAACCCAGCCAACATAGCATCTTCTTGCAGTTGCTTCTCTAAATTCTTCGCTTGATCTAGAACGTAAACCACTTGACCGCCAGTGTCGGGACGTCCCAAAACTCCCTCTTGTCCAAACCAACCATGGGCGGATACGAGGACAATTCTAAAAATCATTGGGATGCGAGAAATGAAGGCTTCTAAAGTTAGAGGGTCGGGAGAATCCATGAGTTCATCCAAAATACCCAACGTTTCCCGAACTCGCATGGCGGTGTTTCCCCAACCCGGTTCAAAGCCCATCATCTGTAAGTCAAACCGGAATTCTTCATATGATTGTTCGCTGGGGCGATCGCTTACAAAAGCTAATGCTTTCTTGACTTGGTCTGAAAGTTGCTGCTGTGACTTGATGCGTTCGTTAATCAGCAGTTGCACGCCATTGTACTGGTGGAGGCGCAAAAAATTCAACAAAGATTCCAGACCCTGTTTGGCATCCGCAAATAACTTTCCAGATAAATAGCGGTTGAGGAACTGCACCCCTTTGCCAATATTTTTTGGGTCGCGGATGATGGGTGAGTAATCGTAAAACGGACCAAAATCCAACTCCAGCAAGTCGCCTTCATTGGGGTTGTATTTGTTAACCAAGCGATCGCGCAGATCCAACAGTTCCTGTACTGTCATTGGCTCAATATTTAAATTGGCTGTCAGTCGATAAACTTCTTGACTGGCTATCTTAGGACGGATGATAAAACAGAGACTGGATTCCTCTTGAATAATTTCTTGAGTGTAATAGATTAACTTACCCAAGTGCGAGGCTTTGTAAAACTGTTCTGACTTTTCGTACTTCGAGCAGTATTCACCGTACAAATTGAGGATGTCATTTCGCAGCAGATATTTTTTTTCCTGCTTGCGTAACTCGCTTATCAAAGAACGCAAATCATTTTTCTCTTCACTATCCAAGATGGCTTGAAGTAATTCTGACATGGCAATTCTTATTTATATTTGACATTGAGCTTTCCTTCCAGTTGGAACTAATAGCTAACAGCTACGACATAATTGCAAATTTTTTCAGAAATTAACAATTAGTAATATTCATTTAGCATCAGCCCTCAACTAGTTTACATTTTTACGGTTATCTTATTAACAAGTATTTTGTATTCTAACTAAAGACATAGTCTGTTCTTATTTTTTAATAAAAACCAGCAAGTATCAAGTTAATAAAATGTTGCTAAACTTCATGATAAGGATCGGGAGATCTTCGCCAGATCGAACAGAATGCAGAATTCTTCAAGGATACAGCCGAAGTATAAGGAGCTATACCTTCACCCAGTACAACATTTTGTTTTCCTCTCGTTCCCAGGCTCCATTTGGGAATAAACTCTGTAAGACTCAACCTCGCATGGTAGATTGTTAACGGAATTGGATGGAGCTAAGCGCATGAAATACTTTAAATACTGTTGAAGTTGCATAAGACCTATGGCAATACCAAAAGTCTGAGATGAAACTTTTCAAATCTTCTTCTAAAAGTCATGAAACAAAAATTCATTGAATTAAGTTATTGCGAAAATAAACTTAGATAAACTAAAATAAAGTATCTTATTAAACCAAGATAAATTCCTATTTAGTTATCTATAATTACGATTGTAGTTTTGAATAAGGTTTAAACTCAGTATGAGCCAACCTTCACACCCTACTGTTCAAGATCGCAGTGTAGGCAACATGATGATAATTTCTCTTCTTGCCTTATGTGGTTTAACTTTTATCTTTCTGCTAGGAATTTTTTAGGAGGGCTTTAAAATTACCAATCTGTTTCACTTACTTTTAAATTGCATTCGAGAACCACAGGCGATGGATACTAAGTATCGGTCTGACCAGACAGAGCGCTTATCCATTGCCTTTTATGTTTAATTGACTTAATGAGTTTTTCTCAGGGCGAACGATGGGACTTGAACCCACGAGTGGAGGAACCACAATCCTCTGCCTTAACCACTTGGCTACGCTCGCCATTACATTCCTGAGTATAGCATAACTATCTTAAACGATCTAGTCCTTTTTTTAAAGGAACGTGTTCCGCTAATCTAAAGTCTAATCGCTAAAGCTACTAGCAATTAGGAAAATGAGAGTCTTATCCATTATTGTATGCGTGGGAGTCCTGGGGCTAGCGACTATAGGGTTAGCAATGGCAAGGACAAACCCCAAGCAGGATCGGTATGAAGAATATGCTGTGGAACAGTTATCGGAATACGTGAAAGGCAATGTTTGCAAGAAAACTCCGAATATTTTCGAGAATATTATTAAGTTTAATTGCAATGAACTGGTAGAAGCAGCTAATCCACAAATACGGGATATTATTGCGGCAAGAACAGAAAGGCAAGATTTCTTAATTTTTAGCATTTACCGCACTGACTTAACGCTCAACAACTGGATACCTTCGTATAAATTTGAAACAGTGGGAGCGTTTGATAAATTTTATACTTATAGTATGGAGAAGCAGTAATTTTTAGCGATCGGTAACCAAAGAGAGAACGATCTTCAAACACAACTCTTACTCCAGAAACAGGTGAAACTTGATGAGTATCCTTAGGATTTCTATTAGGTGCAAATAAATTCTTGCTTGAGGCGAAAAACACGTGAGAGAAGTGTCGCCTTAAGCCAAGGCAATAAAGCAGTAGAAAAATTAAGGAGCGTCATTGTGTTTTTACATAAAAAAGAGACAATTAAACCTGTTAACGTTAGCGAGCCAAACCCACGTTTTGCCCAACTGCTTCTAGAGCAGTTTGGTGGTGCTACTGGTGAATTAACAGCTGCTTTGCAATATTGGACGCAATCTTTTCACTGCGAGAATGCTGGGATTCGCGATATGTTACAAGACATTGCCATTGAAGAATTTAGCCATTTGGAAATGGTTGGCAGATTGATCGAAGCTCATACGAAAAATGTCGATCAAACAGAAGCTTATAAAAGCACGCTGTTTGCTGTTAGGGGTGTAGGACCTCATTTGTTAGACAGTCAAGGACAAGCGTGGACAGCAGCATACGTGAATGAAGGTGGTGATGTTGTACGCGATTTACGAGCTAACATCGCAGCAGAAGCGGGTGCGCGTCAAACTTATGAAGAGTTGATTAAATTAGCTCCGGAAGAAGGTACAAAACAGGCGCTAGTTCACCTTCTTACGCGGGAAATTTCTCATACCCAAATGTTTATGAAGGCGCTAGAGTCTTTGGGTAAGTTAACAGACCCATTTTTTGGTAATATCCAACCAGATAGCACTGTGGATATTTACTACAATTTGTCTAGTAACGGCAAAGACGAACGCGGTCCTTGGAATTCAGAACCAACTTTCCGTTATATTGCCGATCCCCAAGTCAAATAATATATTATTGGTTAGTGGTTAGTAGATAGTAGTTATTTGAGGAACTACGACTCCCTTCCGCAAAATGCTTGCCTGTGAACGTAGCGCAGGCAATGCCTTCGAGCATTAGAATGGTGGGTAGCGACCACCCAACTACAAAAGTAATTTTAGAGCCTAAAGGGCGTAACTACTAACCACTAATCACTCACTAGTTTCTACTTTCTAACCAATGCCATCAGCATATCTGCTAGTGTCTCACGGAAGTCACGATCCACGTCCGGAAATTGCTATGCAGCGCCTAGCGGGTCTGTTACATCACAAGCTCGAAAAATATTTGCCCAGCATCGTTAGTAACGATGTTGCAGTCATACCAGATAAATCTTTGGTAGGTACGGCTTATCTAGAACTTAATCCTGAACCCCTACACGAACAAATAAAAACATTTAGCAAAAATGCCCTTGCTTTGGGATGTTGTAGTTTAAAAATTCTACCGTTGTTTCTTCTCCCTGGAGTTCACGTAATGGAGGATATTCCGGTGGAAGTTGCTTTGGCACAACAGTCTTTAGATCGGGGAATTAAAATATATTTACAACCATATTTAGGCAGTCATCCGGGTTTGAAGTTTTTATTGGTTAAGCAATTGGTTTCCATGGAGGTAGAGGGGAAAATTCTTTTAGCGCACGGTAGCCGTCGTCTCGGTTCTGTGTTACCAGTAGAAGCAATGGCAACGTCTTTAAGTGCAGTGACTGCTTATTGGGCACATCCGCCAAGTTTGGAATCGCGGGTACAGGAGTTAGTGACTGCTGGCTGTCGTCGCATTGCAATTTTGCCATATTTCCTATTCGCAGGTGGCATAACTGATGCGATCGCAGGAGCGCAAGAGAAGCTAAAATTACTGTTTCCAGAGGTTAGTTTTCAATTGGCCGACCCTTTGGGAACAAGTGCGGAATTAGCTGATTTGATTTGGGATTTGGTAGAACAATGAACCGCGAAGACACAAAGGGTGCGAAACAAGAGGGGAAGAGAAGTTTGGGAAAAGTTTATTTGGTAGGTGGAGGACCGGGAGATCCTGGGTTAATGACTTTGAAGGGAAAGGGTTTGCTGGAATGTGCGGATGTAGTCGTTTACGATGCTTTAATTAGTCCGGCAATTTTGGCGATGATTAATCCTCAAGCGGAGAAAATTGATGCTGGTAAGCGGCGGGGACGTCATTCTTTATTACAGGAAGAAACGACACAGTTGTTGATTGAGAAGGCGCAGGAGCATGCGATTGTTGTGCGGTTAAAAGGTGGAGATCCTTTTATCTTTGGTCGCGGTGGCGAGGAGATGGAGGAATTGCTTCAGGCTGGTGTATCAGTGGAGGTTGTCCCCGGTATTACATCTGGTATTGCGGCTCCTGCTTATGCTGGCATTCCTTTAACGCATCGCCTGTACAGTTCTTCAGTAACTTTTGTGACCGGGCATGAGTCTGCTGGTAAGTATCGTCCCGCAATTAATTGGAATGCGATCGCTCGCGGCTCGGAAACGATTGTCATCTACATGGGCATTCACAATCTGCCTTACATTGTGGAACAGTTGAGAGAGGGCGGCTTAAGTTTGGAAACACCTATTGCTTTAATACGTTGGGGAACAAGACCGGATCGAGAAGAGCTAATCGGTGCCTTGGGGACAATTGTGGAGCGAGTGGAAGCAACTCAGTTTGCAGCACCTGCTATTGTTGTGATCGGTCCGGTAGTGAATTTGTACGCAACTCTCGGTCATCAATGAACTGCGATCGGTAACCGGGATTAAGGTGTCACTGGTTACTATTCATTGTTTACAACCGCTGCTAAAATATCAGTGTAAGTTGAGTTCTTTTGATTGTTTGAATGTTCTTGAATTTCTTGAAAAACTGGATAGCAAAAAGTTGTGAACCACTGTTCGTCCACAGCACGATTTTCTGAATATAATTTGACAATTTGACAGAGCCAATCAACTCCAGATAGTAATAAATTCAGGAGATCGGGGTCGGTTTCTAAGGAGCTGTTGTGATTTTTTAAAAAAATTAAATAGTCTTCCAAACAATGAGCTAAATGACTGAGTACTTGAAATCCCATGAGACTAGCACCACCTTTTATGGAATGAACTGCTCTCAGTCCTGCATTAATTCTTGGTAAGGTGAGTTGACGATGGATCTGAATTTCAAATAATACAATTTCCAAAGTACTAATATCATTGGTAGCTTTTTCTATAAATTGCATTTGAAGCTGTAGTTGTTGGTCTCGTAACATAATAAATGTCATGCATTACGAGTCATTGTTGTTACAAACTTTATTGCAACGACAATAACTTCTTGAGTGGGCTTTATGGGTGTCGAAAATTTTTGGTAAAAATTAGACTTGAAATAACACCTTCAATGTGAGGGGATGCGAGTTTAGTATAACGACTAATTGAAAAAGTATTGTACTTTTTCAATAGCATGATATATTTTGAAGCTAGATAACAATTTAAAACTGCTCGCTATGAGCATTATCCAATAATAATTCTCAAACGTGGAGTGATGGGACTCCTCCTTTCCCGATAATTCTATTATCTACCGGTATTGGATGACAATGCCCACCTGCACAACAGATTTTATCGGCTCTACGACCGCGTCCACCTTTTCAGGTATCGCGCTCCAAACGTTTCTTCTCTCTCTCCTTTCATCGAATTCCTTGAAATACCCCGTCTATCGAACTCATCTTAAAGAGGTATCCCAGAGTACTAATTGTGGGATAGTTAACTTCCCGAAATCTTTGAGAACAGAAAGGAAGCAGTTTTTATGGTTCGTAATCTGGTGGTAACTCCAAAACAATTTCACCAAGTAACCCTTTGCGAAAGTCTGTTAATAATTGTCTTGCAGTTCGTTCTACATCACCTTTATATCGGTGTTCTGCCAAAGCTTGTAAATAAGCTTCTCCGGTAAAAGGCGCTGGGTCAAGTGTGTAACGGGCGTATAAGGGTTGTTTTGGTAATAGATGAGGTGCTGTAGCTTCTAAATCTTTCAGTAAATCTACTAATGCAGCTGATACTAATTGAGTATCGTAAGAAGCATCGCCAATATCATCACAAATAGCTAATTTTACTCCATTCCCTTGATTTTCCAATCTACTGGGAATCACACCAGGTGAATCTAACAATTCTATTTGATCGGAAATTCTTACCCATCGCAATTGACGAGTTACACCGGGACGTGCAGCACTTTCTACAACTCGCCGCCCTAACAAACGGTTAATTAACGCTGATTTGCCTACATTGGGAAAACCAATGACTACAGCACGCACCGGACGGGGTAACATTCCACGATTTTTCCGACGTTCATTAATGACCACGCCAGCAGCTTGCGCTGCTTTTGACACTGCAGCAACTCCTTGACCTTGTTGGGCGTTAGTAAAGTAAGGAACTTCTCCCTGTTGTTTGAACCATTCTATCCATGTTTGCCGTGCTTGAGGCAAGAGCATATCCACTCGGTTCAGTACTAACACCCGTGGTTTGCTTCCTATCCACTCATTGATTTGGGGATGGTGCGTTGCTAGGGGAATACGGGCGTCACGTACTTCCAGAACCACATCTACAAGCTTGAGATGTTCTTTTAATGCTTTTTCCGCCTTAGCAATATGACCTGGATACCATTGGATCAGGTTTAACTTGTAGTTTTGAGTTAGTGCCATTTTGATTAAACCTGTTGGGAGCGATAGAAATCTTCAGTTATTCCCCGTAATGTGGGACGTCCTTGTCTGTCTGACCTATTAAGTTTAAGGAGTTAAGTGGGCTATATCCCCAACTTCTTACAGAAGTCGGGGATCGTGAAAACTTTCAAAACCAATACGGTCAAGTACTACTGAATTATAGCTGAGTTGGTTGTGTAGGAGTTTTTTCAGTAGTCGTAACGACTCTGCCTAAAATCTTTTGCGGGGTATATAACTGGTGCAATCCCAACAAAAGCAATAAAACCCCTATTTGTACAATTGATGGAACTAAAAGAAATCCCATCAGCAATAATATGGCTCCAGCAAACACAACTGCAATGCGATAAACCTCTTCAGTTATCTTGAGTCCAAGCCAAACACTACTTATACCGATAATGAGTAAGACCAAATAGCTAAATAGCATAATTATTTCCTCAAATATACTGTAAGTTAATAGCTGTACCAAACCTAGATAGCTTCGCAATCACTTAAAAGCAATTATCAATATGGAAATATCGAACTAATTCGATGTAATCAGATAGGATAGCTCTCAGACAATGGGATAAATACTACTTAATCGCAAAAGTTGTAAAAATTTACAGTTCCTTCGCTACAAGAGATACAAATTTAGAAAATGCTTCTTCATTGCGTCGGTAGTAAGTACATTGTCCCTGACGGGTAGCGACTACTAGCCCTGCAGCCTCTAACACAGATAGATAGTGAGATACAGTGGACTGAGCCAAGCCAGTTTTCTTTTGAATACAACTAACGCATATTCCTACACTATAAGGATCTACGTCTTGATTTGGGAAATACTTCTCTGGCTCTTTTAACCAATGCAGGATTTGGAGCCGAGTTTCATTTGAAAGTGCTTTGAATATATCTATAGTATCCATACCTGTGATTATTATATCGAGATTTAGCGATATGTCAAATTGTATTTTTAGCTAAGTGGTTGGTGGAACAGCAATTAACGCCTGTATGGGCGCAACGCCTTTCACTCCTACTAACTACCCACTATCTTTGTCATTTGAAACAACTGCTGGGCGTTCTTTCCTAAAAACGCATCAAAAAGTTCTTGCTTACCTGGTTCCACTTCTATCAGATACCGCTCGGCAAGTTCGTAATAAGCGTAAGTCCACGGAATTTGAATTTCTGTATCTGTTGAATCATCAAGAACCGATACAATTTCAGTCACCGCTTGAGTTGCTGTTTGTCGCAATCCACAGGTAACATCACCTTCAATTTCCTCCTTCATGGGTACACCTAAGTTAACTAAAGCACGGACAGTGGTTTCAATATCTGGATAGGCTAAAGTGTTTTGGCGGTTAACATATCCTGTAAAATGGTTAACTGCATAACCATGTAGCAATACCCAAGCACCATATTGTGTCACTTTGTTAACTTGTTCTACCACAAATCGCTTTGGAGGTTGCCAAGGAGTAGAAAAGACTCTTGAAAGTTCTTTAGCAAGACGCTCCGTACTATCGCTAAATGTATTAAAAATGGCAGAAGAACTTAGTAAATTAACACCAGCCACGGTTTTACGAATGAGTTGCACGATATTGTCTGGTAACTCATCTACAATTAATTCACTAATAAACAGTTTGGGTAAATCAAATTCTTCTTGTTGGGGATGGCGATAGTGACGGGCATAAAGGTGGGTTTCAGGAAAAGAATATTCTCCTGCCGCTTCATAACCTAAAATTTGGACGAGTTGCTCTAAATAATCAATTCCTAACTTCACTCTACGCTGCGGACTATCTACACTCATACGTAAAGACCTAAAAGCAATGTGGTCGTTAGCAACAGTTCCACCCGCTTTCTCAATCATCTGCGTGTAGGTTCGGGCGTAAGTCACCCTGCTACTATAGTCTTTCCAAAGTAAGTCCCAAAGATGACGGGCAATTTCGGGTTTCATAGAATTTAGGATTATATCTTCAACTCATGATAACCTCATGCAAAGGCAGAAGTTTGAGGGCAGAAGTTTGATTTACCATCGTTGTCAAATTTTTTGCACCCGTCAGATTGGTGTTTGCATGGAGCCGAACGGACGATGTACCGTTATTATTAGGGCGCATGAATTTTTTCTTGGAATTTGATGTCTGCTTTTATCGTTCCCAAACGACATTTGAATTGCGTCCAAAATCGCATACACTCTACCAGAAGTATGGTACGAGCAAACCCGATCGCGCTATTTAGAGCCGTGTTTGAGCGAGATCCGGCAGTCTAGCCGTTAAGCACAAAGGCTTCTTGCCCTCAATATATATGCCCCCGTGCTACCGCTCGCGCCTTTATATCTGTGGCTGACGCCAAAGCCCAACTTGTGAATCATAACTCAAGCTAATATTTCAAATCACTTCTAATAAAGAAACGGGTATTGTAAAGTTGTGTAAACATATGTAAATTAAAGACACAGGCGCACAAAAAGCCTGATTCATTCATAAAAAACAACCGCAATTATAAAACCATGACAGCAACCTTACAGCGTCGCGAAAGCGCAAGTGTATGGGAGCAATTCTGTAACTGGATCACCTCCACCGAAAACCGCCTTTATGTCGGCTGGTTCGGCGTGTTGATGATCCCCACACTGCTCTCGGCGGCAATCTGCTTCATCATCGCCTTCATCGCTGCTCCTCCTGTAGACATCGATGGTATCCGCGAACCTGTTGCAGGTTCTTTGCTCTACGGTAACAACATCATCTCTGGTGCAGTTGTTCCCTCTTCCAACGCCATCGGTCTTCACTTCTACCCCATCTGGGAAGCCGCTTCCTTGGATGAGTGGTTGTACAACGGCGGTCCATACCAGTTGGTGATTTTCCACTTCCTGATTGGCGTATTCTGCTACTTGGGTCGTGAGTGGGAATTGTCCTACCGCTTGGGTATGCGTCCTTGGATCTGCGTAGCGTTCAGCGCACCTGTAGCAGCAGCTACCGCAGTGTTCTTGATCTACCCCATCGGTCAAGGTTCCTTCTCTGACGGTATGCCTTTAGGAATCTCTGGAACCTTCAACTTCATGTTGGTGTTCCAAGCAGAGCACAACATCCTCATGCATCCCTTCCACCAGTTAGGTGTAGCAGGTGTATTCGGTGGTTCTCTGTTCAGTGCGATGCACGGAAGCTTGGTAACTTCTTCCTTGGTACGTGAAACAACCGAAACCGAGTCACAGAACTACGGTTACAAGTTCGGACAAGAGGAAGAGACCTACAACATCGTCGCAGCACACGGCTACTTCGGAAGGCTTATCTTCCAATACGCATCATTCAACAACAGTCGTTCGTTGCACTTCTTCTTGGCAGCGTGGCCAGTAGTAGGCATCTGGTTCACCGCACTCGGCATCAGCACTATGGCGTTCAACCTCAACGGCTTCAACTTCAACCAATCGGTAATTGACTCCCAAGGTCGTGCGATTGGCACCTGGGCAGACATCCTCAACCGCGCTAACCTCGGTATGGAAGTCATGCACGAGCGCAACGCTCACAACTTCCCTCTCGACTTGGCATCTGCTGAAGTCGCACCTGTTGCAATCAGCGCTCCTGCTATCAACGGTTAATCATAGCAGTACGCGACTAAGAAGCATCAATAACTAAATACAAGGCGCTCTCCTTTTGTGAGAGCGCCTTGTTCCGTTTGGAGATACCTACGGTTAATTAATTATTAGGAATAGGTGCGATATTAAATGCAATACCCGTGAATCAATTTGTATTTCACACCCTCAACCTAAAACTTTATCATTCTCCAAAATTCTGGATAACCATATTGGAGCTATTTGGTATTTTGTTCATCACTATTCACTTTCAAAAAAATTTGTAGTACACCCTTGACACTATATAATACATTAAGTAGTATATATGTAGTGAAGGAAGCGAGCCTCTTCAAAAGGCATAGCGCTAATACTTCACAACCTTAAAAATTTCACAGATTGCCACCTAACTTGGGCGTGTAGCTCAGTTAGTTAAGAGTGCCTCTCTGTAAAACAGGAACTCGCGAGTATCTCCGATAAAGACGCTGAGTCGCTGGCGCGACACGCTAAGCGCCAAACGCACGCTCCGCGATGCGAAGCTATGCCCGTAAGGGCTATACGCGATGCCGCAGGCTATGCCCGCAAGGGCTATACGCGAACGAGTTTCGTCATCCCCGTATAGCCGCCTTGTGGACTCTCCCGTCGGTACTGCCTTATGGGTCGGTTTACAAGCTAGGTGTAAGCAACAGTCTGTAAAACAGCCGTGATGGCGCAAAACGCCTGCCGGAGGCGATAAGCTGCGTACAGCTTGCGCTTCGCGATCGCTTTGCTAGTTCAATTATTGCCCTGTGGTGTAACTGGCAACATCTCTCGCTTTGAACGAGGAGACTCCAGGTTCAAACCCTGGCAGGGCAGTCACATTATCCTTCTATAGCCCAACTAGAAGAGGCGGCTGGTTTACAGGTATTTCCTACGGAGACACACTCGCGTTCAAGTCTCATTAGATACCCATACATGGAAGCTGTCCGGCATGGACGAGGAAACCGCCTCGAAAGCGGCTGCGGTTAACGCCGTCAAGAGTTCGATTCTCTTAGCTTCCGTTTTTGCACTTTTACCAAAATTGTAATTGTAGTAGCACGTATGAGTAAGGATTCATTGGATCTAATGACTGCCAATATTGTTCAGCCAATTGCATAAATCTCCAACCCATAACATATAAATTCATAACTCAATCAACTTCGCTCCACATTAGGTAACGGAGCAAAAGATAACTTTATCCCTGCGGTTAATTACAGACTAACTTTTGTCTAAAACCCTTTTACTTGAATTTAAGTCGTTTTAGTCTCTGAGGTGGAACTGTCTCTACGCTACAGCTATGTGAAAGGACAAGGTATGTTTAACAGAGTCAGCAAATAATTAACTTTCGCTAGATAAAGTACGCCGCCAGTACGTAGGACGCCAGTAATAAAGTTGAGTCCTATCATCAGGATAGGGCGTTTTGTCATTTATTAGAGGCAATGGTTTGTCTATTACAATATCTGAACTAGCATTCACAATGAAAATCCTCTCCGGCTGAAAGTCTTCAATATTGTCAACATCAAGATTAATAACTCGCCATTCGGGGTCTCGAATATCACTTGAGGTAGGACGGCGGGCATGGGGTTGACAAGTGGACTCGCACGCACCAAACTCAATGTAATTGAGCTGACCGACAAGCAGCGACACATTATTTGCACTCCTGTCTACGCAAGCAAAACGCAATTGAAATACGTCATCTTCCCAGAAACAGATTGGGCAAATATCATACGAACCGGGTGGTTCATCAAAGATAAGATAACCGCAACAAGGGCATGGATAACTTGTGTGCTCGGTCATACTTGCTAAAAATCCACATGACGGCTGAGAACCGCAAACACAGTTTGGCTACAAATTCTCTATTGTATTTTCCAGTTTGATAAAAAAGCTGCAACTCACTTTTCCAATTCCAACTAAAATCTGATAGACCAACTGCAAGAAAGGCAAGGGCTCGTTGTACCGCTCATCACTGGCTTTTATAGCGAATAAGGACGCACTTGAGAAGTAGGAAAAACGAAGTAATTCGTAGTGTGCGATTCGTTCACTCGAAATGAGTAATAAATTATTCAGGGATGAGTGGCAGGGAATAAGAACCGAGTAATCGGAACAGAACCTTTGACAACTAGATGACCATGAGGGTGACTCCGAGGAAATCCTAGAGTACATAAGAGAAGTCCCTCCCCGTAGGTGCAACGGTGACAGCATCACCCCTAGGGTAGCGACTAGCCATCAATCCCTAAAGCGGGGTGAGAAGGAGGTAAAACTGGTAGCCTAAACTGGTTCCCTTCGAGCATAAACCTACGAGCAGCGCAAGCGAAGATGCGTAACCGTCGTTATTACTAACCAGCGAAATAAGGCTGAACGCGCTGGAGCCAAAAAAAAAAGGCAACGGATAAGGGACTGGCATTTACTACGATGACCAGCAAGCACTCCCAATAAACCCGGCGGATAAGCATCGCTCTAAAGGTTTCAAACAATGGTTATCTGGAACGAAGTAACTTAATGTCCACTCTCAGGAGGTCGATACTGAGTAGGTGCTAACCGTATGTGGCGTTAAGAGAGATTGAGTCAAAAGCGAATGCCTTGTGTAATAACGAGGATATGCTGACAGACTTACGGTGATTTGGAATGTAGAGTCACAGTAGCAATAAATATGTCTAAAACACGAAGAGTCACAACGGAATCAAATGAGGAAGCGATCCAACCCTTGAAGGAATTGCGAAATCATGAAACTGTGAATGATAAATCGATGGTGGAATGGAGGCACACTGACTGGCGTAAGCTAGAAAAACGTGTCTACAAGTTGCAAAAAAGAATCTACAAAGCCTCACAGCGTGGTAATGTCAAAGCAACTCGCAAACTCCAAAAGACGCTGATGAAGTCCTGGAGTGCAAAGTGTCTTGCGGTTAGACGGGTTACACAAGACAACCAAGGTAAGAAGACGGCGGGTGTGGACGGTGTGAAATCACTAACTCCAAAGCAACGTCTCACCTTAGTTGCCAAATTAAAATTAGGCTCAAAGGTATCGTCTACCAGACGTGTATGGATTCCAAAGCCTGGGAAAGATGAAAAAAGACCTTTGGGTATCCCGACAATGTATGACCGCGCATTGCAAGCTCTCGTAAAAATGGCACTTGAGCCAGAATGGGAAGCTAAGTTTGAACCTAACTCATATGGGTTTAGACCAGGACGCTCATGTCACGATGCTATCGAAGCTATTTTTAATAGTATCAAAACAAAACCAAAATTTGTTCTGGATGCTGACATATCAAAGTGCTTCGATAAAATCGACCACACGGCACTGCTAAGAAAATTAAATACATTCCCCACCATTCGCCGTCAAATACGTGCTTGGTTAAAAGCGGGAGTGATGGATAATCAGCAGTTCCAAGAGACATCTGAGGGTACTCCCCAAGGCGGAGTCATTTCGCCGCTTTTAGCAAACATTGCCCTCCACGGTATGGAAGAACGAATTAAACAATACGCTGAAACATTACCTGGTACAAAACGGGTCAATCGATTTAGTATATCGTTAACTCGTTACGCCGATGATTTCGTAATTTTACACGAAAATCTAGCCGTTGTTCAAAGATGTCAAACAATTATATCTGAGTGGTTAAAAGACATGGGTTTGGAATTGAAGCCATCAAAAACACGCCTAACTCATACTTTAAATAGGTATGAAAATGAAGAACCGGGGTTTAACTTCCTTGGTTTTAATATTAGGCAGTTTCGAGTGAGTAAATACCACTCAAAACAAGGTTTCAAAACAATCATCACCCCAAGCAAAGAAAAGCAGAGGATACACTACGAACGAATAGCTAGTGTCATCAATGACCACATCCCAGCTCCACAAGAGGCAATTATCAACCGATTAAATCCAATAATCAGGGGATGGTCTAACTACTATTCAACGGTAGTAAGTAAAGAAACTTACTCCACATTAGACAATCTTATGTATTCTAAGCTAAAAACTTGGGCAAAACGCCGTCACCCAAATAAATCAGGAGAATGGGTAACCAAGAAATACTGGCGCACCATTGGCGGTGATAATTGGGTCTTCGCCACTCCAAACAAAGGGGAAAAAAATTCGATGCGATTACTAAAACACGCAGAAATACCCATTGTTCGGCACGTAAAAGTGAAAGGCGATGCCAGTCCATACGATGGCAACCTAATTTATTGGAGTTCAAGAATGGGCGCACACCCTGAAGTGCCAAAAAGAGTAACAAAACTCTTAAAGCAACAAAAAGGAAAATGTGCTCACTGCGAATTGTACTTCCGAGAGGAAGATGTACTGGAAATTGACCACAAAATACCTCCAACTCAAGGAGGTAAAGACGAATATAAAAATCTCCAGTTATTACATAGACACTGCCACGACATAAAAACAGCCAATGACAAATTGGCTGGAGGTATGCACTTGGACAAGCACCAAATTACCGAGGAGCCGGATGAATTGAAAAATTCACGTCCGGTTTTGAAGACGAGTCGCTCTGGTGACGGAGCGGCTTAGTTTACTGTGCGATTCGTTCACTCGAAATGAATAATTTATTATTCAGGGATGAGTGGCAAGGAATAAGAACCGAGTAATCGGAACAGAACCTTTGACAACTAGATGACCATGAGGGTGACTCCGAGGAAATCCTAGAGTACATAAGAGAAGTCCCTCCCCGTAGGTGCAACTGTGACAGCATCACCCCTAGGCTAGCGACATTGTACCGATCTGGTGCTGTATCCAAAACTGTTATGTAGGGGATAGGTAACTCACGTTAAGTCGCCGCGCTACGCATCACACAAGATTTTCATATGCTTAATTCTCAAGAAAGAAACTCTTTTTCCTGAAATTGCTTGTACTGTTTATCTTTGGACTCAAAGTATTTTTCAACGGTTGTTTTTGCAGCTATAGCATTTTCCAACTCATCACCACCATTAGCTAGCAGGCGTTCTCTTACCCGTTTGCGGATATCAGAAACAATTTTCCCGTTGACGAGGCGAGTTTTTGACCAATCTAGAATGGGCGGT
Organism: Tolypothrix bouteillei VB521301; assembly: GCF_000760695.4. Taxonomy (GTDB): domain Bacteria; phylum Cyanobacteriota; class Cyanobacteriia; order Cyanobacteriales; family Nostocaceae; genus Scytonema; species Scytonema bouteillei_A. The sequence goes on from NZ_JHEG04000001.1 coordinate 1,087,466, forward strand.
GGGTATAAACCGTGCTCGATGTACTTGCCTTGGAGAATTTCAGGTAAACTATACCCTAGCAACTTTGGTATCCAGTGGTAAATGAAGCGCAAATCTGAGTCTTTCTCCTCAATGTTTTTATTAGGATTGTAGATGCGAAAAGTTTCACTCAAAGGATTGGTAATACCTGCTTGCATCTGCCACTGCCAATTATCAATTGCTAAATCTCCATCCACCAAATAATTCATGTAGTGGCGTGCGCCGTAATGCCAGGAGATACCACAATTGATAGTTAAGAAAGTAGCACACATCGCCCGCATGCGAAAATTCATCCAACCCATTGTTTTCAGTTGTCTCATACTGGCATCCACCATTGGAAATCCAGTTAGCCCTTCACACCAAGCATGAAATAACTCTTGTTGCGATGAAGTGAGTTCGTCAGGTCGGTAATATTCATCAAATTCTGGGTAACGGTTGGTATATGCTATCTCTGGATGAAAGTACAACCGTTGAGTAAAACTATCGTGCCATCTTAGCCGATCGCGAAATGCCTTCAAAGAAAATTCCGCCTTTGGTTGATCGGCCAGTTCTCTTGCTCGCGCTTTGGTACTTTGATAGACAGTTCTCACCGAGATAGTTCCAAAAGCCAGGTGAGGTGAAAGATGTGACGTTGCTTTTTGTTGTGCCAGCCAGGGTTTTGATAATTTCCAATGATACCCATGAAATCGTTTTGTCAGAAAAGAATTTAGCGTAGAAAATGCCTGTGTTTCTCCGCCTTTAAAATAAACACGCTTTGTTTCGTAGAAATGACTGTATTTTTGTTTAAGTTCGGTGAAGGTCACTAGGGGTAGATTGAACGATAGCTGTGGAGTGTTAATGTGAATTGGCTTTAGGTGTGGAGATTGCCTGACATAGGTGTAGTATTCGTCAAACCATTTGTCGCGGCGATCGTCATCTGTCTGCAAGAAGTTGTTGAGACCGATGTGGCATTCCAGATTGAGTTGTTGGTAGAAGTTGGCGATAGCTCTATCGCGGCTCACTCCATACTCAACTTGCACGTCCCGATTAAAGTAGAGCTTGGGTCTGTGACCGAGTTGAATTAACTGTTGAGTGAGTTGTTGGAGAATGTCTACTGAATTTCCTTCAAATAAATATAATTGACTACTATTAGAGCGTAAGTTTTTCTCTAAATTTTCCAAAGACTCAAACAAAAATCTGACCCGTGCCTTACCTACCTCTGGTTGCTCGTAAAACCAAGGGTCAATAATAAAGCAAGGTAAGACAAGAGCAGCCTTAGCAGTTGCCCTAGCTACGCTTTCATTGTCGCTTAACCGCAAGTCCCGCCGAAACCAAAGAATGTGCATACATTAGTACTATCACTCCACCTCTATTTTGGCATTTTTAAGTTGGGGTGATGCGATTTGCCTAAAGGGCAGGAGCGAAGCTATCGCCATACGGATGAGTCCCGTAATTGCATAGATTTCATAACTAGAGCGATTTGGCAGCCAACTTTTCCTTTAAGTTACATTTACTGCCATCAACTGCTTCCACTTTACTGCCATTGCCTGGTAAAGTGACACTTCAAAGGGTTGGCGATCGCTCGTTTCAATCCCGTAGCCGGGGGTCGCTACGTTTCAAGTTCTTCAAACCGTCTCGGTAGTATGCTTCTAACAAATTTCAATCCCGTTACCGGGAATCGCTACGTTTCAAGGCCCAAGCCCAAACCAAGGAAACAGCCAAACCATTCGGTTTCAATCCCGTTACCGGGAATCGCTACGTTTCAAGTATTTTTTAATTTTACGTTTTCTGAGTTAATTTTGGTTGCCATCAGGTCAAGGACTGTTAATTACTGGACCAAGTGGCTTTGGAAAGAGTTCTCTGCTGCGTGCGCTCGCCTACCTTATGAAGCTGGAATGGTACTGAAAAACAGGCCCAAAGCCCCAATTCACTCAGCAGTGGCATTTGCTGAACAATTCTGGAACGCACAAAACCTAAATGAATCTGAGTAATTTACTTCAAACTCAATCGCAGAAGGTAATACCGCGATTGCATCACATTGTCCTCTCACTTGTCAAAAAAATTTTGTAGTATGCCATTGACAACCTGTAATATTTTATGTAGTATATATGTAGTAAAGCAGTGCGATTCGTTCTCTCAAAACCTAACTTTGTAAAGTGGAGTTCTCCATATCAAAGAATTAGGGGGAGAGAGGGAAAGGTTATATAACCTTTTACAACTTAGTACTCTTGTAGGTTCAATTCCTACCACCCAAACCCAAGGGTTGAATTCATAGCCCAGATTTAACAGGTTGGCAACTGTTACTTTCGGTGCATGGGTTAAATGCGGATAATGGGTAGTCACCTCCCCAAATCTCTGCAAGAGTTGGTAGACATGGATAACGTACAGTGAATGCAGTACAACTCGTCGTAATACTACGGGAAACGAAAGTGACTGAGAATAGTCCTCGGATGACTCTATTGGACTAACCAGAGTGGGGAGAGTCTAGGGAATTATCACCCCAATGCGCCCTACCTAAGAGTTGCACGTCCCCGATACCAGAGTTAGGTTATACAGACTGTGGCTAAGTGCTTCGTAGCCATGTATGGGTGTCTAAACCTCGGCGGAGACTGCAATCCTAAATTTACCGCGAAAGGAGTGCTAGGAACGAAGTAACTTGTTCAATGCTATCGGATACATGTTAATTACTGCTAACCGACAATTGAATAGGAACAACCTTTGAGGCAAATTGCTTCCATAGCAGTAATCCTAACTGAAAACGATAAGGTGAGCCAAACCGCACGGTTGAACAACAGGGATATCCTGAGAAGCCAATGCCCTAAGTAATGTTAGGGATATGCTGACGCAGGATAAGCGGTTGTGGAAGCTTCCAGAATAGTAACTCCTGATAAGCCTAATACATACTTTCGGGTAATGTGGGATGAATTCTATGCGTACAGGGTAAACGATTGACTATACCGTAATTGTCCGGTAGTAAAGGCGACCACAAAACGTCGAACGGTCTAATAGCCCCAAGGCGGTACAAGGAAAGGGTGAAATAGTAGAAGCCAAGGTCAAATTGCGAGTAATCCATACGACTATCTTTGACACAAGACCACACGCAGGAGCCGAATGAGATTGGAAACTCTCATGTTCGGTTCTGAATGAGAGGTGAAGGAAAGCGATTTCCTCATCGACTCTAACCTACAGCCTCTTAACAAGCTATAGAGCAAACACCCCTGAACCATGAAAACTAAATAATTGCCACTTAACGTAGGAATATAGCTTTGTGGACAAATAGATAAGTCGCTGTGCCTCTCAAGCACGGAGGAGCGGGTGCAACTCCCGTCGAGGCTTCCAAATGTGTCCAAGTCGCCTAATGGTAGGGTATGGTCTGCAAAACTGATTGTGCAAGTACCCTCCTCTTCGAGACGCTTCGTGAATGCAAATGCTTACACGAGCAATTCTCGCCCTGGACTCCAAGCGTTGCAGCGTCACCTAATGATAAGGTACTTGGCTCATAACCGAGAATATACGGGTTCAACTCCCGTCGCTGCTACCAAATGCACAGATGGTGTAATGGCAGCACTAGGGTCTCCAAAACCTTTGGTCAGGGTATCTCCTACGGAGACGCTTCGCGAACAAATTCTTGTCTGTGCGTTGCCGTGTCCTAATCGAAAAAGCTTACATACTCACCTAACGGTAAGGCAACTATCTCTCAAACAGTCTATGCAGGTTCAATTCCTGTGTGTGAATCAACAGCTTTTTTCACTTACACGGCATACATGGTGCAGAAGCGAAGTGGTCGAGCGGCACGTCTTTCAAGCGTGTAATTAGCGGGTTCGAGTCCCGTCTGTACTACTTCATGGGGTAACGAATGGCGATCGACAACAACAAAACCAACAAGCGTCCGTTTGTTAGTTAAGAGTTTGATTCCCCTTCACTCCATCCCTTGTAGATGTATTTTTACCAAGTGGACATTGATTTGGGTCGGTATCCAAGTCCGGTTGAAGGAAGCCGTCTGTAAAACGGATGCTTATGTGCTTCGTAGGTTCAAATCCTACCCGACCCATTATGGAGAGATTGCTATTGGCAGGGCAAGCTGTCCGCTAAACAGTCGTGGGATTCAGCATCTCACTGTGGGTTCAACTCCCACTCTCTCCGCTTTATGAGAACGTAGTGTAACTGGATAACACATCAGTCTACGAAACTGAAGAGTAAAGGTTCAAGTCCTTTCGTTCTCGCCTATGCCCTGGTAGCTCGGTTAATATATACTCCTGTAGCCCAATTGGAAGAGGCGGCTGTCTCAAAAACAGCCTGTGTATGGGTTCAAATCCCATCAGGAGTACCAACTAAAATATCAGGATGTAATTTCAGTGGTCTAGAAGCCTTGTTTTGGGGACAAGGAGTTGTAGGTTCAAATCCTACTATTCCGACCATTTGCCCTTATGACGGAACTAGCAAACGTGTTAGTCTTAGAAACCAAATTTTGTAAGTATCTCCTCTGGAGTCGAACGTGAGTTCGTCTCTCACCAAGGGTATTGATACTCCCATGGCGAAATTGGTAAACGCTTCCGTTTGAGGGACGGAATTATTGCAGGTATCTCCTATGCCTCCTTCGTCGGCACGCTTTGCTATCGGAGACGCTGAGTCGCTGCGCGACACGCTTCGCGATGCCGCAGGCTATGCCCGCAAGGGCTATACGCGAACGACTCCTGTCGGGAGTACTAATTGGGTCGTTAGCAGAGCAGATATGAAACCGTCTTTTAAGCGGACTTATCCAAGTTCAACCCCTGAACGACCCACCAAACAAATAATGCCCCTGTGATGCAATTGGCAGACATGACCTGCTTAAAACGGGTTTTCTACAGGTTCAAATCCTGTCAGGGGTACTCGCGGAGATTGAGCTATGGTGCGCTCTGGGGTCTCATAAGCCTTCACGTACCGGGTTCAAATCCCGGCTCCGCTACCAAATGCTGGTGTGGCTCAACGGCAGAGCAATTGCCGATGTTTGTGATGGGTTGCGGGTTCAACTCCTGTCACCAACTTCAATACGGGTGTGATGTAATGGCTAACATCTGAGTGCGCCATACTCAGCGTATGCGTTCGAGTCTCATCACTCGCTTTTGTAGCCCTGTAGTTCAATAGTGGAGCAACTGTCTTACAAACAGAGGGTTACAGGTTCAAATCCTGTCAGGGCTACCAATTTATAGGAGTGTCGTCTAATGGATGGGCATCGCTCTTCGCTCGGCGATTTGTAGCGGTTCAACTCCCTTCACTCCTTCTGTCTGGGGTCATAGCTCAACTGGCTAGAGCGTCCGCCTTGCAAGCGGGAGGTTAGGGGTTCAAATCCCCTTGATTCCACTGATGGTGTCTGATAGCGTATAGCCCTTACGGGCATAGCCTGCGGCATCGCGTAGCGTGTGCCTTGCACATAGCGTGGCACAAAAGTGCTATAGCCAAAGTGGTCGCGGCGCTCGTTTGTGGAACCAGTTATAACAGGTTCAAGTCTCGTCGGGCACCCCTTTAAGGAAGATGCCGCTAAATGGTCGGCAACCGGTCTTGAAAACCGGGGTGGGGTAACACCCAGGGGTTCGATTCCTCCATCTTCCGCCTTCCACCTGAAGTCGAAAAGCGAGGCACTGTACTGATAACACAGATACAGGAGGGCCAGTACCTCCTTGGTGGATTTGTTTCAGGACTGAGCGCTTGTGCAATCCAAAATATGAGAACAGGCGATCGCCAACTCATTTTTCAAAGCTTGTCCCGGCTTTTCTGCTTTGATATCAATACCTCTATAAAGAGCCGCACGATTGGAGTTAAAGGTTCTGGAGAACTTTACCGCAAACCCGTTGCAATACTGAATGCCTCACCACGAGCAATACACGCACAAGCTTCCTTGAAGGAAACACTGCTAACAATGGATGCACGTATTATTGATGAAGCATCAATAACAGTCCAACTCCCCAGCAATCAAATTAATGAATTTGGTATCCTTTCGCTCTCTGAAATATCGAGTGTATTGCACAATACTATTGTAACCTTCGTATCGGCAATTAAATCTTTCCAGTCTTAAATACTGCTGAACTACATTTCTATTAAAACTTCAGCAAGAATGTCAAGAGCAATTTCAATCTGGTTGCGATCGATGATTAAAGGTGGGCAGAAGCGAATAGCAGCTTTACCACAACCTAGTAATAACAAACCTTTTAGGAAAGCTCGTTGAACAATACGATCGCGCAACTGCGAATTGTAATTTCCCTCACAGTCTAATAAATCTACCGCCACCATCAATCCTTTCCCTCGTGGTGAAGAAACTTGCGGAAATTGTTGCGACAAACGGTGCAAACCAGCTTGCAAGACTTCTCCCATGGCAGTTGCATTTGCCATTAAACCACTTTCTAGCAGTTTGAGCGTGGCAATCGCTGCTGCACAAGCCACTGGATTGCCTCCAAAGGTCGTTGCGTGAGAACCGGGTGACCAAGTCATAATTTCAGGGCGGGAGAGAATAGCCCCTAAAGGAAGACCGCTAGCAATCCCTTTCGCTGTGGTAATGATATCAGGCATCACACCCCAATGCTCGATCGCAAATAAACGACCGGTACGTCCCATACCTGCTTGGACTTCATCCACAACCATCAACATACCGTGGCGATCGCATATTTCCCTAATTCGCTGTAAAAACCCATCCTCTGGGACAATATAACCGCCTTCTCCTTGAATGGCTTCAACAACAATTGCTGCCACCTCTTTAGGTGGCAACATGGTTGGAAATAGTTGTTTTTCTAGGTAATCCAAGCTAGCGTGAGTGCCATAAGGAATATGAGTCACACCTGGAACGAGAGGACCGAAATTTGCCCGTTGGACTGTCTTAGAACCAGTAAGGGACATAGCCCCATAAGTGCGTCCGTGGAATGCTCCTAAAAAGGCAATAATTAAAGAGCGTCCGGTATAGTATCTAGCAAGTTTGATTGCTCCTTCATTGGATTCTGCACCTGAATTTGTGAAAAATACTTTAGCAGGAAAAGAAGTTTTTCCAGTACCCTCTCCAACAACAGGTGGAAAGGGCGCACGGGAAGCTAATTTTTCCGCGAGTTCCACCATAGGTTCGTAGTAAAAATCAGTCCCTGACATATGTATCAGGTTTGCGGCTTGCTCTTGAATCGCTCGGACAACTTCTGGATGGCAGTGTCCCGTTGCGGTGACAGCAATACCCGCAGTCATATCTAGAAATACGTTCCCATCCACGTCTTCTACCATGCAACCTTCACCACGAGCCACAACTAACGGGTAATCTCGGGTATAAGAAGGCGAAGTGACAGCGCGATCGCGTTCTACAAGATCGAGAGTTTTCGATCCTGGTAAAGAAGTGATTATATGAGGTTTACAGGGTAAAGAGATTTTCGATTTTCGATTTTCGATTTTCGATTGCGAAAGTTCTAGCATAAAAAAATTGATATCTAAATAAGCTTTAATATTCTTCGATTGAGGTCATCTGTTGTGTATTTGATATTACAAATATTGCAAGACCCCGTAAGGGGATAATTACCGAGCGAATATTTGCTTTGTGTAAAGTATCCCACTATCAAACTCACCCATTTATTTTTGCGCTCGTCTTTCAAAACAGGATTCATCCACGATTATCAATTTGAGCGCGTTGTAAGTTTCCAGAGAAATCTACGTAGACAGTTTTCCAATCCGTAAATACATCCAAAACTGCAGTACCAGCTTCTCGGTGTCCGTTACCCGTTTGCTTGACACCACCAAAAGGTAAATGTACCTCGGCACCAATTGTGGGACCGTTGATGTAAGTAATACCGGCTTCAATATCGCGCATGGCAGTGAAAGCACGGTTGATATCGCGAGTATATATGGAAGATGAAAGACCGTAAGGTGTATCGTTCAGGATTGCGATTGCTTCCTCAAAAGAGCGTACTTCTATCAACGCCACGACAGGTCCGAATATTTCTTCACGAGCAACGCGCATTTGAGGAGTGACAAAATCTAAAATAGTCGGTTGGAAAAAGTAGCCGTTCTGCAAACCTTCCACAGCAGCCACTTCTCCACCGATTAAAACCTTTGCTCCTTCTTCACGGGCAATATCTAGATATTTGCTAACGCGTTGGAGTTGCTTCTCATTAACAATAGGTCCTACATCGGTATCGGAGTCAGTACCGGGACCCAACCGCAGCTGACTGGTACGTTCTTTCAGCATAAAGGTAAATTTCTCTTTGATATCGCGATGTAGCAGCAAACGACTGGTTGCAGTACATCTCTGACCTGCAGTTCCAAATGCGCCCCAGACCGCACCATCCAAAGCAAGTTGCAAATCCGCATCTTCCATGACAATTTGGGCATTTTTACCACCCATCTCCAGACACACGCGTTTGTGAGTTCGCCCGCAGGTAGAAGCAACAAAAGCACCCGTTTCAGAAGATCCAGTGAAAGAGACTAAGTCAACATCAGGATGCTCAACTAAAGCTTTCCCCGCTTCCTCTCCCACTCCATGTACCAAGTTGATAACACCATCAGGAAAACCAGCCTCTGCGAAAATTTCTACGAGTTTGGTAGCACAAGCAGGAGTATCTTCTGCTGGCTTGAGAATTACGGTATTACCACATACTAAAGCTGGCATTGCTTTCCAACAAGGAATAGCAACTGGAAAATTCCACGGTGTAATCAGAGCACAAACCCCAACAGGCATTCTCACTGTCATGGCAAATTTATTGGGCATTTCAGATGGTGTAGTTTGCCCAAATAAACGACGTCCTTCGCCAGCACTGTAATAGGCACAATCAATGCCTTCTTGAACATCGCCCCTTGCTTCTGCCAGAGGTTTACCCATTTCCCGGCTCATTAATAAAGCCAGTTCTTCTTTATACTGACGCAAGAGTTCTCCGACTCGTTGAACGTATTCTGCTCTAGCTGGGGCTGGAATAAGCCGCCAACTGCGGTATGCACGACGAGCAGCAGCTACGGCTGTCTCAACGTCAGTTGCAGCCGAACGCGGACAGGTGGCAACGACTTCACCCCTGTCTGCAGGATTGCGGCTTTCTAAGGTAGCTCCTGATGCAGCATTTACCCATTCTCCGGCGATGTAATTACGACAAGTTAGGAAATTGCTCATTTTTTACACCTCCGGATTGTAAGACCCATGACTCCCAGTGTGGCTTGTACTATTTATTATCGTCAAATGAAATAACAGATTGTAACATTGGCAACAAATGTAACTCATTCCTAAGGAATCAAAGCCATTACTGCAGCAGGGGAGCCAGAACCATCTTTTAACCTCAGAACACCAATAACAAGCGTAGTTCCCTTTGGTGGTAACTGGTCTAAATTAGTCAAATTCTCCAATACAATACGTGGTTCTTTTAATACTAGAAAGTTAGTTGCAAAAGTAGTTTCTTGACCTGCATCGACTCCGTGAGTATCAATTCCTACTCCCGCAATCTGACGCTCTTCTAGCAAAAACTTTGTTGCCTCAGATCCAAATCCAGGAAAGTGCATTCCTCCGTGAGAATCCCAGTTAAAAAAAGCATTTTCATCCAACCACTTTTCCTGCCAACCTGTATGAAGGAGCACTATACAGTTCGAGGGAATTTTGCCGTTTTGTTGTTCCCAAGCGAGAATATTGTCCGTAGAAAGAACGCAATCTGGATGACTCAGTGCTTGCTCCCGAATCGAGATTGTCACAGCTGGTAAAATTAACGAATTTGCAGGATAGCGATCGATACTCACACCATCAGCGTAAAAGCTGTTAGGAGCATTCATGTGAGTCGCACTGTGTTCTCCTAGAGAAAACCGCCGCAAGTAATAACCATCTTTATCTAACTCTGCTACAGTCTCAAATTCAACAGGGGGATCGCCTTTCCACAAGGGAATTCCTGTATCAATCGTATGGCTCAAATGCACTACACGCGAATAAGTAATACGTCTTTTCTTCTCACCTTCTTTGCTTTCTCTGCGCCCGTGCAGTTCATCAAACAGATTTTGCTTTCGAGTCAACCTCCCCAAAGTAGCCTCCATAACAGCAGAAGTTTGACCGGTCACGGTAAATACCAGTGCCTCGCGATAAACCCGTTGTGCGTTACGATCGCTGTAGAGCGCAGAGCCACTAGAAACCGCGATCGCTGTATGGGAAATTCTAGCCGCTAGATCGATTGCCCAAGCCCGCAATTGCAACCGTTCTGCAACAGACATCTCTAAATTTTGTTGTGCTTCTCGAATAGCAGTGCGACAATTGTTGAGTTCCTGCTCAAGACTTTCAAAAGCATTGGTCATAAAAGGCAGAGATTTTTTCTTTGCAGCAGACTCTAAAATATCCAAACCACCAAGAGCACATCCCGTAGCCAAAAAAGTCGCACGCAGAACATTCTTCTTGTCATTGTCATGAATCCAGCCAGCAGGTTTAATGAAAACAACATCTTCTGCAGGCAAAAACCAGTCAGTCAAAGTTGCTTTGACGGTGTTGGTAGATGTCATCGCTGCAAGCTGTGCGGGCGGTGAAAACTCTATACGGCTTAAACCGTTATGCTCGCTTATCGCACCTCCTGACTCTTGATGTATTTCTACCAAAGGGACTATACCGAAAACAGCGCGATCGTCAGGTAAAGTAGCAGCAACAATAAACTTACTAAAAAGATTCCAACCTGTAACCCAAGGTACAACTCCATTGAGTTGATAACCCCCCAGTACTGGTACGCCAGTAACAAGTGCTTCTCCTTCACGTCGTAGCTGAGAAAAACCCACTCCCAGTAAAACTTGAGCGTCACTCATATAGGGAAGGTACTTCTGTTGAAGAGAAGTATTATGACTAGCAACAAGCATACTAGCAGCACTTTGGTGTTGGGTTTGTAAAAAAGCTAGAGCACCAGAATATCGGGCTACCAGTTCTTGAAAACTACCGAATACTTGCTCGCTGACTTCTCTTCCACCCCATCTGTCTGGTACTCTCAGAGCAAGCATCCCTAACTTTCCCAAACCTTGCAGTGCTTGAAATAAAGCGTTTGAGTTAAAGTCTATCTCATTCGCCAAAGGTGCTACTTCTTTTTGCAAGAAAGACCGGGCTACTTGTAAAAGAGAATCCGTATTGTCTAGAGTTTCTTGTTTAACACCATCCATCGCCAGCTATATTTGATTGCCATTTCTTTTTTTACTGCTATTTCTCAAGTAAAGAACCCCCCCAACTCCCAGAAATACTAGGTTTTGGAGGGTTCAAATGTTGCAGCAAAAAGTGAATTATTAATAAATTAACAGCCAAGAAGTAAATTTAAAATTAAGAAACGGTTAAGTTTTAGTAAAAATATTCTCTAAACTCTATAACAGTTATAAAAAATTAATAATTTTTATGTGCTGAATTTTACAATTTTGTATAAGTATTACTCTGGGTAGTTGTAAAAATCTAAGAAATACGTTATGCGTTGAAAATTTCTCTAAAAATACGTGTCTTTTCTAATTATTGGCTCTTAAAAGTCAAAGCACAAAGTTTGAATAACGACAAATTCTATTTTTTAATGGTAATTAAATATACTAAAATGTGCAACTGTATTGTACAGTTAAAACTCTGTAACCAATTAATAAGCGTATATTAGTGCCTTCACTGATAATCTTTCGATACAGATAGTTAATTAACAGTGAATTTCAAGCCAAGAAAACAAAAAGGGCGCAATGCCTTGCGCCCTTAAGGTCATACTGTACTACGAGGACTTTTATTAATAGGCAATCCACTCTGGAGAAATTGTGTCTAGAGGAGTTTCAGAGGTCGTTGTTCCATTAACAGTCCAAATGGAGTTTTCACCAGAGTTGTAATTGCGCCAGAACACATCAGTCTTACCATCGCCATTGTAATCACCAACTTTGGGCTGTTTAGCCACATCAGTTGCAGGTAAGAAGGCAGCAGTAGAAACTGTTGTGCCATCCATTAACCAAGCAGTGTTCTCGCCAGTCGTTTCATTGTGCCAGAGAATATCCGTCTTACCATCACCATTAAAATCACCTACGCTAGATTTCCAAGAAAGATCGAGCTTTTGCACGGAGCCAGAAGTGATGAAAATACTATTCATCAACCACACCGTGTTTTCCCCCGTTTGGTTATTGCGCCAGAGAATATCGGTTTTGTTATCTCCGTTAAAATCACCAAAGGTGTAGCTGTCCCATGTGGGATCTAATGATGACAGACCATATTTTGAGGTATTAGTACCATCCATAAACCAGACGGCATTTTCCCCAGATACTGTATTGTGCCAAAAAATGTCATTCTTACCATCGCCATTGAAATCAACGATGTTAGAAGTCCAAGATGAGTCGGCTGCATCAATAAAAGCAGAAGTAAGGACTCTAGTGTCATCCATCAACCAAGTTGCATTATCACCCGTTTGAGAGTTGCGCCAGAAAATGTCACTCTTACCATCGCCATTAAAGTCAGCAATACTCGCAGTCCATGCCGCGTCGATTTTGTCCAAATAAACTTCAGAGGCAATGTTAACCCCATCCATAATCCAAATAAGGTTTTCTCCTGTTGATTTGTTACGCCAAAACAAATCTGTTTTCCCATCCCGATTGAAATCTGCATAGGAAAAGTCCCAAGAAAAATCTATCTGTCTGGGGGTGGATCCATTGGCTACCCTTGTGCCATCCATCTGCCAAATAGCCACTTCATTCGTTTGGGTATTACGCCAAAATTTGTCAGTTTTGCCATCACCGTTAAAGTCGGGAACGAGTGCTGCATTACTGTATTGAGGGTTGGGATTGGGATTTTTAGCCGTTGTTGTTGCAAGCGTTGAATCAGACAAATCACTTAGCAGATTTTGTGACGATCGCCCCCAATCGTAAGTAGTGTCTAAAGCATCTGTAATCACAGAATTATTGGAGATTAGCAGAGACGAAAGTTCACTAGTACTTGTAGAATTGACAGTTTTAGATTCAAACATAATGTTTGGTTACGACTAGTGTTCATCATTTTTTTAACTGCTTTTTTATAATGTTTCTGTTAAAAGGTAACATCTAATAATTTCTGATGTGTAAAAGTTGCATAAGCTTTAGAACGCTCTATTCTCAAGTCAGGCAAGGCACTGCCAAGCAAGAGCGAACGTTTGGCACTGCCGATCCTACTGAGTTATCTAAGTATTATTGGGTTGCGTTCGCTATTTATTAGCTACTGAAGTTACTATTTCTTACAAAATCTGACTTACCCAACCTTTGAGACTTACAGTTCTCAGGACTTTTTCGTACTGCGTTAAAAGAATAAATAGCTTAATTTTAGTTATAGAGAGGAGGACAAATTATTTATATTTTCACTTCTTAGCTATGAAATTAAAACTATCTACTTTTTCATTTTTAACTATTTCTATTATCGTTGCTTCTGGAATACAATCTGCCGAAGCCACAAGAGTAACAAACAATATCGATCGACAAAACTATACCCGCAGTATTGCTTTTGATAGGATTCCCTCAATGCTCGAGACGGGCGATCGCTTGAAAACAGAATCACCTTATTCCCCTGCAAGAGCAGAGATAGCAAAAATCGATAGAGTTAGCAGTGGTAACAAGTTGCAGCGTCTAAACCCACAGCCAATTTTAATTGCCTCACAGTGCAAAAGCCCGTGTAAAACCGAAATTTGAGAAAGACAGAATAGCTCTTACCACAGCTACATGGTGTATTTACTTGAGAAGAATCCCGTTTCATTAACTTGCGTGTTTCCAGTCGCTAAGTTGTTCGCACTCTTGCTGCTTGATTGGACGCGGACGTATTGGTCTTAAAGGAGTGCCAATATCCACCGCAGAAAAAGATTTTTGTCTCTTCTTAGAAGATTGTTGTTGGGTAGGGTGAGTTTCTATAGTTGTCATAAGTTTACCTCTATGTTGCCGATTGGGGGTTTGTGAATCTCATTGCATGAATGAATTTACCATTAATGCCCGAACGTTAATCAGTATTCCCAATTTTCCATCAACTATCACTCTATCTGAGGTAATTTCCGGAAAAAATCCGGGAAATAGATTTGGAGATTCACCGAACTACATTTGATTGAGTGACATAACTGCACTAGTTCGAGGACAACAGAGGCAATATCGCATCACAGCCCACTCCCTCACTTATTGTGCCTGCTGCTCGCAAATCATTAGGTCACGGGACTCCTGCCGAATTCGCCCCAAACTGGCAGCTTCCTGCAACGACATAAAAGCATCAAAATCTTCTATGTCATACTTTGTTTGTAAAAGTTTTCGCAACTGTTCTTCCGCAGTAACGGTAAGATATCCAGTTGTTATAACCTGTTGAACAACCTCACGGATTAACATCATAATCTCAACCTATGTAGTGAAATAACTACAACTGCCCATAAGCTTATTTTCGCTCTTTTTAAGAAATCTTTACAATCTCTCTTTCGATAGGCTTTATTTCCTCACTAAAACTTTACAAACTATCACAAGGTAGAGCAATGACAAATTTTTACCAATTTCCGCAAGATTTTTGTTGGGGTGCTGCTACTGCTTCCTACCAAATAGAAGGTGCATATGAAGAAGGAGGTCGCAAACCCAGTGTTTGGGACACTTTTAGCGCCACTCAGGGAAAAGTGCTTAATGGTGATACGGGTGCAGTTGCGTGCGATCATTACCATCGCTATCAATCAGATGTAGAACTGATGGTAACCTTGGGAATCAAACACTACCGCTTCAGTATTGCCTGGACTCGTATTCTTCCTGATGGTCGCGGTACAGTCAACGAAGAAGGTATTGATTTTTACAAGCGTTTGGTAGACTGCTTGCTCGAGCATGGCATCACGCCTCACGTTACTCTGTTTCATTGGGATAGCCCTCAAACACTTGAGGATTTGTACGGTTCTTGGCAAAGTCGCCAAATGGCATATGATTACGCCGACTACGTGAAAGCAGTTGTCAAGCGGCTGGGATCGCGTATCGGTCATTGGATAACTCTGAATGAAATTCCCTGTTTTACTCATTTAAGTTATGATGCAGAGCGAGAAGCACCCCATGCTCCAGGCAAACGTGTTAGCAGTGCAAAGGAAGTTTGGCAAACTTCTCACCACGCTTTACTTGCTCATGGTTTGGGATGCCAAGCAATTCGAGAAGCCTCACCTATTCCCTGTCAAGTGTCTCTGGTAGATAATATCTCGGTTACAGTTCCGATTAACGAATCCCCAGCCAATATTACAGCAGCCAAAAATGCTTTCCAAACTAGCTGGGTAAATGGTGGAGTTATTTTTCCAGCACTGACAGGTAACTACAGTTCTGCCATGCTCGATCTATTGGGAGAACAAGCACCCGATGTTCAACCTGGTGATTTGGAAATAATTCATCAACCCCTGGATGCGATCGGTTTAAATATATACACGGGAACTTATGTTCGTGCTGCAGATAATAAACTCGGTTATGAATTTCTCGATTTACCTAAAGGTTACCCACAAATGTATATGCCCTGGTTAAATATTGTGCCAGAGAGTCTTTATTGGGGCATTCGTCACATTAGTGAAACTATGCAACGAAATGACTTACCCGTTTACATTACGGAAAACGGCTGCGCCACGCAAGATGAAATTAACACTCATGGCGAAGTCATTGACACGGATAGAATTTTCTACTTGCGACAGTACCTCAAAGCAGCTCATCGTGCTGTGAGTGAAGGGTATCCTTTAAAGGGATATTTTGTATGGAGCTTAATGGACAATTTTGAGTGGGCGTGGGGATACTCCCGACGTTTTGGAATTACATATATAGATTACAAAACACAGCAACGTATCCCAAAAGCTAGTTTTGAGTGGTATGCAGAGTGTATCCGTCAAAACAGCATTGTTTGATACAAAGTTTGAAAATACTTACAACTGGCGATGGGAGTAACTCGTAATTACCCTTATACCAATTTTCTATGAAGATGCATACAAGCAAAGCCTGCCTTCGCAGGCTTTGCTTGTATAGTTTCACCCTTCTAGGGTGAGGAGAATAATGTGCAACTTTACATAAAATTGGTATTAATTATTAACTGAAGGGTTACGTTTAATCTCAATCATTGCATTCCAAGTACTGTATCCAACAATTCCATCATTAGTTAAGCGATCGTGCTTCTGCTGAAAAGCTTTAACTGCAGCCGCAGTCGCAGAACCGTAAACACCATCAAGCGCACCCGTGTAGTAGCCTTGTTCTTTTAAAAAAGCTTGAACGTCTCTAACAGGTGCTCCTTCACTTCCAAGTTGTAACTTTGGTGCTGCTTCTGGTGAATATTGGCCGATCTCGCTGATTGATACTAATTTTGTTGGAGCTGTATATTGATTGAGCTTCTTCTCAGCAGATGCATTTAGAGGAGTTTGAGCCGCTGTTGGTTTGCTGGTAAAAGGCAAAGCAGCCAATGCGATCGCTGAGAAAATACTAAGAAATCGTATATGTGGGTTAATCCATTTGGTTTTCATAAAATTCTCCTTTTTAAGAAGACGGACAAAATCGTTTTTAATTTTTAAATAAGGAGTTTTGAGTTCATCACTATGTGTGTTCATGTAAAGTCAAACAATCTCGAGCTACATCTATAAGTTAATTTTTTGACAAATGAATTTATTTCAAAATAATAAAATTATGAAACTTTTGCATGGTTCATAGGTGGGACTTAAAAGTTGTAGAATGTCTAACCAACGAGATAATTTTAGGTCATCATTAATGGGTAATAATTCTCGAGAACGATCGGCGATCCAAAATGCTTACTTAATATTGCGATATGCTGCGCGATACCACAGACTATCTCGTAAGTACTACGCGCTATCAGCACGGGACTCATCGCTTGGATAGACTCACCAAAATTAAGAGTTTGAAACTTAACCTACTTGGGTTTTGCCTGTATAGATGCGATTTCTAATCGCTAAGGCAAGTATTAGATAGTATTTCCTAAGTATCTTTATACGAGTTGAACTATCATTTCTCGATCCTTCTCTTTTAGATTAAGAGGTGTTTTCAGGCATCTAATAATGCTTAAAACTCAACCATCGAAGTTGCACTTATACTTACACAATTTCGACCTCTGCGGATAGCTTGATGAAGTGCGCTTTCAGTAGCTTCAACCAGAACTTCCGGAGGATTTTCTTTACTTGGAATAATACTTGCTACTCCCAAACTTACTGTCAGTACACGAGATGAAAACCCACCAAATATAGAACGGTCGTGCTTAATTGCCAATCCAATAACATCATCTCTAATATGCGTTGCAATGTTAAGAGCAAACTCAGTACTCAAAAGAGGCACAATTATGGCAAACTTAGCACCTGCATAACGTGCTATAAAATACTCTGGATATTCATCTAAGCGATCGCTAATAGTATTTGCAATTAATTGCAAACACTCATCTCCAACTTTATATCCATAAGCTGCATTGAAGAACTTAAAGTAATCTACTTCACATAGCACTAGAGAGATTGGCAAAGCTTCCTTTGCCCATTCTTCCCAGTTATTTTCCATGTACTGATTGAAGTTGTGCCTCGTTGGAAGGTGGGTGAGTTCATCAAGATGATTTGCGTATCCTATCTTTTGTAATTCTGTCACTAACTCTTCTGTCTCGGCGACATTTTGTATCTTTTCGTGTTGCAACTGCTCTCGAAAATAAAGACGGTACAATTCACAGCTAGGCTTTGCCCGATTACCATCAAGCTCAATAAGCCCCATGCTTTCTAATTTAAAAGCTGCGATCGCATCCAAGTGAACGCTTTCATTAGAATTAACTACCTGTTGAAAAGCCGATACCAATGCTGGTGCTTTTTGAAGGATAGCTAGATTACCCCGTAAGTAGTCGCTAAAAATTCCTGATGATGTAGCCGCTGTTTGCAGCAATTCCTCATAGGTTATTTCTTCCCGTTGTAAATAATAGAATGCAAGATTTAAGAGATAGGGATGCCCGGATAACATTTTTATGAGTGGGGCAAGATTTTGTTTGCCTTTTTCACCACTAGCCCAAATTAATCCATAACGTTGTGCTAAATCCCAAGCTTGCTCTGGAGTAAACTTTGGTAGCGTTATTGTCAGTCCAACGTTAAAAGGGGATTGATTGAGATTGAGCGGAACGCATATTTCTGTGGCATGTGCTACAACTAAGCGACACTTTTGCCAAATTTTCTCTTGTTTGGCAAGCTCGTGCCAAAACCGCAGCATTGGCAAAAAATCTTTCGCAATAGTTGGGTGTTCAAAAACTCTGTTAACTTCATTTAAAACGATAACAACAGCATTAGCAACCTGCTTTAAGATATATGCTTCAAAATAAAGCTTACTACTCACTTTACTTCCCATATCCTCATCCCAGAAATTATCTAGCTTGGGATTGAGGTTCAATTGTCTGCTGACATTAGCGCAAAACCATCGTAAAAATTTTTCGAGAGAAATAAAGATGGATTCGTCTGCTTCTTGAAAGTCCAAATAAACTGTGTTGTACTCTAAAGCTTTTGAGTATGAAACAATGCGGTGTAGTAGAGAGCTCTTCCCCATTTTTCTAGGTGCTCTAATTCCGATCGCACATCCAGGTTGACTAATTTCTTGATAAGCGATTTCTTCAACAGGGGGACGGTTAATGTAGAAAGGAGAAGTCAGATCTAAAGGAGCGTTAGGATACGGAATTTCTTTATTTATCGTTAGAAGTTGCACGTCTTCACTTTCGTGCTTTTTATCTATTATTTCTAGTTCAGGTTCAGCTTCTTTTTTCTGCCTACCTATAAAATTTGTTTGGATCTGATTCAACACTAAATGCAGATTTTTCTTTGTGACCCTTTGTCCTACTGTATCTGAAATGTCTTGCCACAACTGGGAACCTACTTCCTTGATGTAATCGCTCGCATAACCCGAACTTTGAGCCATCTCATTGTAGGTTTGTCCCAACCAGGATTGATGTAACACAAACTTTTCAATAGAACTCAGTCGTCTTGGCAGAAGTGACTGTTCTACTGCTTCTAAAATTTGATTAACCTCCGTTGAATGGTCTGTCTGAAGCAAACCATTCCTGTAGCTATACGTACTTTTAATGTACACCTACGTACCCCTGTATAGAATGTAAATCGATAGATGCGGCTACATAAGTAGTTACACGCAGACAAACATAACATTAAGCGATTTTATATCAGTATCTAAACAATTATTCTAGTACTAAACTCTCACTCACGTTGCGAGTGTTTACTAAGTCTTTATGAAAACTTTAAAAATAGTCTTCATTAAACATTTTTTAAAGAAAAATTTATAAAACTTTCATCTTATTATCCAAGGCTTAACCATTTTTTAATATTCTTACAGAATATAGCATATTGCACAATTAATGAGTCAAGAAAGTTCTTGCCCTCATTTTTTCTGCTTTGTAGACTTTTATAAAACAATGATTTGAGGTTTAAAATATACGTATGTAAGCTGAAAGCCTATCAGAGCGAGCTTCCTATTTTTGACGATCCCCAACAGAATACTTGATATTTTTATTAAGTTTTGCTAGATTTTTCAGTATTATTACTGAGTAATGAGATTGTAATTGAGATTGAAATCTGAGACTAAATATTTAATAACTTAAGTTGCTAGAGATCCGAAAACGCTAGAATTTAAGCGCTGAAGAAAAGAAATATGTATTGATAATTACTTCAAAAGGTGTATTTTGTACCAATTTCATACCGTTTACGGGAACTAACTGCCAACTTACGTTAATATCTACTACTAGGTATGATAAGAAGATCTATTACTTCACCAATTACCAAACCACATCCAGCGATCGCACTCAATACTAAAAACGTATCTCGTTTACCAAATCCAGCAAAACGAAACTCCATCTCTGCTAGGAGTGTCGTTGTCAAAGGCAAAACGATGAACGTAACGAAAATTGACCAAGTTGCTATGAGTGCAATAGAAGCACCTAAAAACAAGACAACAGTTAAAGCTCTAGAACCAAATCGAATTAATCGTTCCAACCAAGCAATAGTTCTCCAAGCAATAGCTAACACTAAAGCTGCAACAAAAGCCCCCACCAACCAAGCGATATCGTGAGCCGACAGGTACCAACCCAACCAAGCATAAGCCAACCAAAGGAACACTAAGGGTAGCCAGGGTATTTTGTGGAGCAACTCATTATTCATAACCCATTTACCTTCATCATGAGAATAATGATAACTGACAGTGTACTAATTCAGCCTAGAGAAAGTCGTAATTCTAAATCAATATACTTATGGTTGATATTAAGAAGAAATTTATTTAATACAGGTTGGCGTAAATAAAGCAACCATTTCTCATTGCTTAGTTATTCTGAAACTATCTGTGCAAAAGACGGAAAAACCTGCTCCGTTAATAATCGGTCTGTACTCGGATACAATATGACTGCTACTGGCTATTACTCTTTATACGAGGTTCTACTTCATTCTTAGTATAATCTTTTACTCTGTTTGAGACAACACTATTACCAGTATTGCTGCTAAAAAGCGAACAACTTACATTAATACGGCTTTTGCCACTTTTATCAAGACTCAACCCATCATGCCTATTCCCAATAAAGTAGCTATTAATAGAAGTGATAGAGTTATATTTTCCACCGATCGCTAACCCATCTTTGCCATTAGCAGTCGAAGCAATTCCAATGAGGCGCACAGTGTTGCTGTTGCCATTGATATCAACGCCGTGAGTTGCATTGTGATTGAAAGTGCTATTGCAAGCAGTAAATTTATTATAATTACCGTTTATTTGTATGCCATCTTCTTTATTGGCAGTTATAGTGACTTGTGACAGATTGAGACTATTACCGTTAGAAATAATGTCAATGCCATCATCTGCATTATTGCTGACTACTAAATTATTAAGGATAATGCTGTTGTTATCACCTTCATCAAGATTAAATCCATCTTCACCATTGGCAACGAAACTACTATTGCTAGCACTGATGGTACTACTTGTGGTGCCTGCTTCAACTCCATTGTCTCCGTTATCGCTTAAAATGACTTCTGATAAAACTATAGTGTGACTGTTTCCTTTAACATCAATGCCATCATCCTTATTCTTACTCAAGAGCGAATGACTCACATTGATGATATTGCAATCACCATCTACCTTAATTCCATCTTCACCGTTACCGATAAAGCTAGTCTTTGACACGGAAACTCTATTCCCATCTCCCCCAATATCAATTCCATCATTGGCATTGTTGCTAAAGACACTGTTCGTGACTGTCAGATGGCTGCCACTCCTAACACTAATACCATCTTGACCCTTGGCAATAGTCAATCCATCGATAGCAACTTTAGCATTCTTAATACAGAAGTTATTGAATTTATCATTGCCACTGATAGTCAAGTTTTCAGCACCAAGCCCAGTTATAATCAGATCGTCTGTAATATCGAGTTGCTCGGTGAGTTTAATTTCTGAACCTGATGCCAGTTGAAAGACAATTCTTTCTCGTCCGCTTCGACTGTTAGCGGCATAAATCGCTTCACGGAGTGTTGTGACTCCATCATCAGGATCGACCACATCTTCAACACTATCAACGATAAAGGTACAACCAATTTCATCATGGTCTGGAGCTTCTGCTATGTTGGGATTGTAGTTTGCTGACATAACTATTCAGTTTTCTCTCCTTATTACATCTTTTGCATTGTTTGTACAGAAGTCTCGCTCGAAGCTTAACAAAGGTAGAACTGGACTTTTCAGTATTCTAAGTGCTAACACTGCAATTTTTTGACCGCGATAGTTAATCTGCTGAAATTTTAATATTCTTGCTTGAAAAAGTCTTTTAAGAACCTCTTTTTCTTACTTTTATAACTTTTCCTACTTTTAGCTAAGCCGGGTAGAAGCTTCTGGCTCTATCCGTAATGCATGGAGTAATACTCTGGAATACTAGATAAAAACTCAACGCCATATTAGCCGTTATAACTCTAGGAACCAGAGCAAAGCGCTAACTTCGCCAATAGTTTTTTTACATAGGAGGAAAAATCTATAAGTATGGACTGTAGGGAGTTTGCGAAATCAAGCGTTGGGAATGGAACTTTAGGCATTGAGCTAAAATTGCTAGCAATGTTGCAAATGATAACTATGAGTTCCCAACCAAGTTCGCCGATCCCCATCAATCGCGATCGCTCACACTTAGATATTTTTTATACTAAAATTCAAAAATTCCTGTGGTTAAAAATTGGGTTGGGATTTTTCAGTCTTGGACTACTAACTCCCCTTCCTTCCTTAGGCGCAGAACGACTGACTCTTTCTTTTGGTGTTTTGGGACGCTCTATCCCTATTGGTTCTTTGGAAGAATACGCTCATACTGGTAAAGTCGATGATGAACTGGCTGCATATACCCAGCATGCCGATACGAAGCAGCTCAACCAGTTACGCGAGGTTCTGCTGACACCTATTCCCCTCACCTCTGTACAAGTGTCTCAATTTCTCTACACTCCTATTGGTGAAACATTACTCAAAAATCTTGGAGAAGTGGTGCAGCAAGATTCTGGTATTAGTGGATTTTACGCAATTCGAGCATCCTTGATTCTTGCTGCCGCAGAGCCAAAAGGTTTAACATTATTAAACGTACTAAAAAGATTTCCCTCCAGAACTATTTCGATTAATTTACCTCGCAGTTTGGAAATAGCAGCTGCATTCGAGAGGTTGGTTAATCAGACTCAAAGAACGCTTGCACTCATCAACGAGCAATCATCTCAAGAAGTAGCTAAGGCTTTTGCAGGGGGAGAAGTTTCTGTAAGAGAATTGTTAAAACCAGGTAGTTTTAAGTGGCAAAAACGCACCATCATACTTAACGACATATCCCGCACTCGGACTTTCCCGGCTGACGTATACTTACCACTGACTTCAGGTTCTCGTTCAGTCGTTGTAATTTCCCACGGGCTTGGTTCTGATAGAACAAGTTTTGCTTACTTAGCTGAGTACCTTGCTTCCTATGGATTTGTTGTGGCGGTTCCAGAGCATCCCGGTAGTAACGCCGAACAGTTACAAGCCTTATTATCAGGTAGAGCAAATGAAGTTGCTAGCCCCAGAGAGTTTGTGGATCGCCCTCTAGATATAAAGTACCTCCTGGATCAACTTAGCAGCTTATCCCAATCAGATGGAGATTTTAAAGGTCGCTTAAATTTGGAGCAAGTAGGCGTCGTGGGACAGTCTTTTGGAGGTTACACAGCACTAGTTTTAGCAGGAGCACCGATTAATTTTGACCAACTTAAGAAAAATTGCCCAGCTTCACCAAATGCAGTCAACGTTTCTTTATTACTCCAATGTTTGGCTATTAACTTACCACCAATCGCTTATAACTTATCAGATTCACGGGTAAAAGCTGCGCTCGCAATTAACCAAATTGACAGTACTATTTTGGGTCAAGCCAGCCTCAGTAAGATTAACATTCCTGTCATGACAGTTGCTGGCGGTTCTGATACTGTTGCTCCAGCACTTCCAGAACAAATTCAACCCTTCACATGGTTAACAACCCCAAATAAATATTTAGTTCTGGTGAATAATGCCACACATTTTTCAACGATCGCAGAGTCACCAAATTCTGCTATTCCAGTTCCAGACTCAGTTGTAGGTCCAAATCCTGCCATAGCCCGTCGCTATATCACGGCTTTGAGTCTTCCCTTTTTCCAGACTTACGTTGCCAATCAGCCCAGTTACCGTCGTTTTCTCAGCGCGGGTTATGCTAATGCTATCAGTCAGGAACCATTACCATTGAGTTTGGTGCAATCTTTGAACTTGGATGCTGCTAGAAGTAAAGAGAGTGGAAAATAAATCTACTTGAAACTGCCTAAAATATGTCAATTCTGGATATGCTTGTCCGATTCTACGCTCGCTGCGATCGAACAAAAAAGTGCGATTACCTGTTGTGCCTAAATCTAATGTCAGAATAAAACCCATTGACATAACACAACTTAGTTAAGATCTATCAGTTAAGAGTATCAGATATGTAAAGACGCGCCATGGCGCGTCTTTACGGAGACCAGTGTTACTGTTCAGACCGTGCGTCCTCATCCTTTGCACCGTTTTTCTCCCGTTTCAGGCTTTCTTCTAAGGCTTGAATTTGCTCTCTACGGGCTTCCAACTCTAAAGAGCGACGGGCTAGGTCTTGATTTTGCAATGTTAAGTTTTGTCTCCACTGTTCTGCTCGCTCAGTTTCCTGTTGCAAGAATTCAGGCGTGATACCATTGGCAAGGTAGGTCTGTACCAAATTGAGCACCCAATCAGTGGCTTCTTCCAAACTCTGGATATCACCTGTGGGGGAAAGTTCCACGAGAACAAGTAGTTTTTCTGCTAGAATCTTTCCTTTTCCCAAAAGAATAAAAGCTTCTTCTGGTATCGTAACCCACATATGTTCAGCTTCCTGACGTGCCAACAACCGCAACTGAAGCTGGTCCAGAAAGTCATTTTTATGCACCTGAGCTAGATATAGCATGACGGTTGTCTGGGTTATTAATTTTAGCAATCTACTTGATTGCTATGCTAACCCACGAAGCCGATCGCGTAAAATCTCTGCTTGTTTTTCAGCTTCTGCCAAAGCATCTCTTGCTCCCTGTACGACGTCTTGTGGTGCTTTATCCACAAATTTGGAATTGCTTAATCTTCCACGCAAAGATTGAGCTTCGCTTTCTGCTTTGTTAAGGCTTCTTTCTAGCTTAGCTCGCAAGGTATCAAGATCGACAACACCTTTGAGAGGAATGACCACTTGTACCGTACCGACAACACCTGCGATCGCTTGTTCTGGTTCTTGAGGTTGGGTTTCAATGTGCGGTGGATTTTCTTTAGGAGTTGGTGGAAACCATTGCTCCCAGAATTTTTGTCTTCTTTCAGCCAACAAGATATTCTGGACAACAAACCATGCAGAATAACCAAAACCAACCAGTTCAAAGAACTTTCCAAAGAAGGGCAGATCGTCTACTGCATCAGCGACAGCAAACCCTACTCTCAACACGAAAATAGCGCCAATAATAGCTGCTATTTTTCCCCAATTGATGGATAAGTTTTTACTAGCAACTGTTGTATTCTTTTGTTCGCCAGTAATAGTTAAATTCTCCACCTTAGCCAAATCTTTAATATAAGGCTGTCCTGCGTTAAGAATTTGTTGTTCCTTTGTGCTTTCGCTTTGTAAGTTAACTGTTATCTTCGCCCCAGGCTTAATATCTGCCTCAGCCCGCAAGTTACGAATTGTACGAATTGTAGCAAAAAGTAATTCAAACTGTTCTTCTAAAGCAGAGTCAATAAAATTCGCATCTGCTTCTGGATAAAGTTGTAAGGACAAACTTTGCCTGGAATCAATGGGTTGCTGTGTCAGAGTATGCCAAATCTCTTCAGTAATATGAGGCATAAAAGGATGAAGTAATTTGAGGATGCCTTCTAAAACATAAGCAAGAGTTTGTTGTGCGACATGGCGAGACTCAGGGTTGGCATCTTTTTGCAAGCGAGATTTCACAAGTTCGATATACCAGTCGCAAAAGTCACCCCAGATAAATTCATAAAGCCCTTTTGCTGCTTCCCCCAATCCGTAATTGTGGAAGAAATCATTGGTTTGTTTGACAACTTGATTGTAGCGGGAAACAATCCAGCGATCGCTCAATTCCAATTTTGAATAGTGAATATTGGATATTCGATTATCCGACTCCAATCCAAAATCGTCTAAGTTCATCATCACAAAACGGGCAGCATTCCACAACTTATTAGCAAAATTGCGGGCTGCTTCTACTGATGGCGATTCATCTGTTTTGCGATTGTAATCCAACCGGATATCTTGACCTGCACCTGCAACTTCCTTAATGAGGGTATAACGCAAAGCATCAGTACCGTATTTGTCAATCAGAAGCAACGGATCGACACCGTTACCAGCTGATTTGGACATTTTTTTGCCATTTTCATCCAATACCAAGCCGTGGATGTAAACAGATTTAAACGGCATTTGTCCGGTAAAATGCCCACCCATCATAGTCATTCTGGCAACCCAGAAAAAGATAATGTCAAAACCCGTGACCAAGGTACTGGTAGGATAGTAAGTTGCTAAGTCTGGAGTTTGTTCGGGCCAACCTAAAGTCGAAAAAGGCCATAACCCCGAAGAAAACCAAGTATCAAGCACGTCTGGATCTTGCTCTATCTTGACATTATCGCCAAATTGTGCGTTAAGCTTTTCCCTTGCTTCTGCTTCTGACTTGGCAACAACAAAGGGAGTTGTGTCAGATATTTCTCCCCCTGTTTCGCTAACTGCGTACCAAGCAGGGATTTGGTGTCCCCACCACAACTGACGGGAAATACACCAATCTTTTAGTTTCACCAACCAATCACGGTACACCTTTGTCCAGCGTTGGGGAACAAACTCAGGAGAATTTTTCTGGTCGAGAAATTCCAGTGCTCTGTCTGCCATTGGGCGAATTTTAACAAACCACTGGGTTGAGAGGAGGGGTTCAACGGGGACTTTCCCTCGCTCGCTGTAAGGAACTGAATGTTTGTAATCCTCAATTTTTACTAGAAATCCATCTGTTTCTAAACGAGAAACAACATTTTTTCTAGCAACAAAGCGGTCTTGTCCTTGGAATGAACCAGCATTCTCATTGAGCGTACCGTCCTTATTCATGATGTTAATAAACGGCAGATTGTGACGCTGACCCATTTCAAAGTCATTCAGATCGTGGGCGGGAGTGACTTTTACGCAACCCGTCCCAAAAGTGGGGTCAACTAACTCATCACCAATAATGGGAATTTCCCGATTCATAATTGGCAAAGTTAGGGTTTTCCCAATCAAATGCTTGTAGCGATCGTCATTTGGATTTACAGCCACAGCAGTATCGCCCAACATTGTTTCCGGACGAGTTGTGGCAACTTCTACAGAGCCAGTACCATCAGTTAGGGGATAGCGGAAGTGCCAGAGGTGACCATCAACTTCTTTTAAGTCTACTTCTAAATCAGAAACAGCGGATTGTGATTCCGGACACCAGTTTACTAAGTATTTACCGCGATAAATTAGCCCTTCTTCGTAGAGACTTGTAAAAGCGTGAGCTACAGCTTTAGATAAACCTTCATCTAGGGTAAACCGTTCCCGCGTCCAATCTACCGATACACCCAAGCGCCGCAATTGATTGACAATTGTTCCCCCTGATTCTGCTTTCCATTGCCAAGCACGTTCTAGAAATTTGTTGCGTCCCAACTCGTAGCGAGTTTTGCCCTCTGCTTTGAGCTGCTTTTCCAGAATGGCTTGTACTGCAATGCTGGCGTGGTCAGTTCCGGGGAGATAAAGGGTATTGAGCCCTTTCATCCGATGGTAGCGCACGAGGGTATCAATCAGTGAATTGTCAAAGGCGTGACCCATGTGCAGGCTACCTGTAACGTTAGGTGGCGGAATAACGATGCAGTAGGATTGACTGCTTTGATTGGGGTCGGCTTTGTAAGTTTGGTTTTCTTCCCAAAATTTTTGCCACTTGGCTTCTGTGGAGAAGGGTTCGTAAAGACTGGGGAGATTTGTGTTTGTTGTTGCGGTCATGCTGGGAAAACTATCAGTGGAAGGACTTTTATAAATTTTGCCACAGGCTTAAGGAGTGTTTTATGGAAATGAACCGCAGAGGCGCAGAGGGCGCAGAGAGAAGAGAGTTAGGAGAGGAAATGAGTGAGTTGACCGGATCTGTCATTGGGGCGGCGATTGAGGTACATCGAATGTTGGGACCTGGATTTCTGGAGTCGGTGTATCATCAAGCTTTGAGGCTAGAATTTGAAATGCGGGGTATACCTCACAAATCTAAATATCCCGTAGCAATTACTTACAAAAGTCATCAAGTTGGTGAGGGCGAATTAGATTTTTTCGTTGGTGATACTCTTGTTGTCGAATTGAAAGCTGTTGAAAAATTAGCACCCATTCACGAGGCTCAAGTCATTTCCTATCTAAAAACAACCAACCAAACCCTTGCCCTTCTCATCAACTTTAACGTTCCCATCCTCAAACAGGGTATCAAAAGAATAGTACTTTCCTCTTAACTCTTCTCCTCATTCTCTCTGCGCTCTCTGCGCCTCTGCGGTTCATTAAACAAAAAACGGAATTTGTTACACCATCCTTGTAGTCATCTAAATTGCTCAATAATACCGATAATTTTATGAAATTAAAACCTAGTTTACTTCAATTTATTGTCATCGGCATGACGATATCCTTGTTGGCTTCCTGCACCCGAGTTCCAGAAACGAGCCAGATAAACTGCAACAGCTCACAAGCACAGCGCTCCTATGAATGCAATAACTCTAGCAGTGGTGGTAGCAGTCGCATTTACCATGGGGGTTCTGGATATAGATACCGTGGTGGTAGTAGAGGTAGTTCAAGCTATTCCCCGGCTCAGGTAGGTCGTTCTGGATTTGGTAGTTTTGGTCGCGGTGCTAGCGCAGGTGGTTAAGAGAATGAATGTAGATATTTTTGATAGCCCTCAACGAAAGCAGTTCTTTCAATCCATGAAAATGGGTTGGTATAATGTTTGCCCAATTGAGGAAGGAACGGGTATCCCTCTGACTGACCAAGAAACGCCATACGCGTTGTATTACTGTCATACAGTTTCCCCACAAACTATACAAGAAATTAAACAGGCATCTGAATTGGTTGGTAGTGTTTTGATGGAAGCTTGGTCTATTGTTCGTACCCTTGATGAAGAGACTTTACTTGACTATGGCTTTCCTAAAGATGCTATTAAGGTAGTGAAGCATGATTCTCTTGCACCATTTTGTATGCGACTGGATTGGTGCTGGAATGAAGAGACAGGCGTAAAAAAAGTTATTGAAACAAATCCTCAAACGCCTAGCTTTTGGTTTGAATGTACGGAAGGTAATGGTAAAGTTGCAGAACATTTTGAATTAAAAGACCCCGTGTATGATGCTCAAAATGTGTTGAGTGTGTCCCTCAATCAACATATACAAAGGGCAGCACAAGTGCTCAAGAAAAGAGTTCAAGAATGCCGTGTTGCTTTTACAGCATTAAATAATGCCGAAGATTTAGGTACGATGAGATGGTTGAGTAAAAAATTTAATCATAAAAGTGCTGTACTACCTTTAGAATATCTTCGTATTAAAGATGGAAAATATCTATTTGATTCTAGAACGGGGCTACCTATAGATATATTGTTTATGTGGTATCCCATTGAATGGGTTATTTATGATACAGATGATAAAGGAGAGAGATTGTGGCCTGCCCTTGAGCAACTGATTTTAGAGAACAAAGTTGTTATTGTTAACTTTGGTTCTGCTTTTGCACTACAGCCTAAAAGTATATTTGCGCTGATTACAGATTTGGGATTGGAATTGTTTAATCATAAAGATGCTCAAACAATTTTTGACTATTTCCCCAAAACTTCTATGGTGCCAGAAAAAATAGGAAATTCATACTTTGCCAAACCTATTTTGGGAAGGGAAGGTGCAGGAGGATTCGCTGTCAAATCGGGAGAGGTTGCTGTTCGCAGTCACAGTAACGATCCTTGGTATATAGAACAAGATTATGTGTATCAGGAGTTATTGGAACTTCCCACTTTAGAACTCGCCCAGCAATCTATGACTGTAGTTTGGGGAGCTTGGTTGTACAATAACGGTCAAGATAAATTGGTGTCAGGTGGTGTAGGAATGCGTGTTTCTGAGGGGAAAATAACAGATAATATTTCCTATTGGTGTCCTATTGGATGTTAAAGTCAACCAAGTCATTGTATGGAAGAGCAAATTAAATCTCGTTCTCCTTGGGCGTTTATTCCTACTTTGTATTTTGCCTCTGGAATGCCCTATGTCATTATCAATACGCTTTCTGTGATTTTTTACAAGAAATTAGGTATCGATAATACTCAAATTACATTTTGGACGAGTTTGCTTTATCTTCCCTGGATTCTCAAAATGTTTTGGAGTCCAATTGTTGATACCTATTGGACAAAAAGAACATGGATACTGGGTACGCAATTGGCTATGTTCTGTTGTCTGGGGTTAGTTGCTTTTTCATTACAATTGCCAAATTTCTTTTTTATATCCTTAGCGGGATTGACTGTTGGAGCATTTATTTCGGCAACTTATGATATTGCAACGGATGGTTTTTATTTACTGGCTTTAAATCCAGGTGAACAAGCTTTCTTTGTGGGTATTCGTTCGCTTTTTTATCGGATTGCTCTTATTTTTGGTTCTGGTTTTTTGGTAATTTTGGCCGGGATACTTGAAGAAAAGTATCTAAAAAGTATTCCTTTGAGTTGGAGTCTATCTATTGGTTTATCATCATTAATATTAGCTACATTATTTATATTTCATCAGATTTTTTTGCCTTTGCCTGAAGCTGGCGATCGCAGTCAGTTAGAAGCTCAATCAAAGATTTCTTTTTTTGATATTATTATTTCTTATTTTAAACAAGAAAAAATTGCGGCTATTTTAGCATTTATACTGCTTTATAGATTTGGTGAGGCAATGTTGCTAAAAATAGCTCAATTGTTTTTACTGGATAAACCAGAAGCAGGAGGATTGGGGCTATCAACATCAACTGTGGGTTTAATCTACGGTACCTTTGGGGTTCTTTCTTTAATTGTGGGAGGCATTACAGGTGGGATGGTTATTTCAAGGTATGGATTAAAAAAATGTCTTTTGCCGATGGCTTTGGCATTGAATCTACCCGATATATTCTATGTCTATATGGCTTATGCTAAACCATCTTTGCCTCTTGTTTATGCTTTAGTCTCTTTTGAGCAATTGGGATATGGTTTTGGATTCACTGCATTTAGTATTTATTTAATGTATATTTCTAAAGGAGAATATAAAACTTCTCATTTTGCTATTTCTACAGGTATTATGGCTTTGGGTATAATGTTGCCTGGGTTAATTAGCGGTTACATTCAGGCACAAGTAGGGTATTTCTTATTTTTTATATTAGTATGTTTGTTGACAGTTCCTGGCATGATAACTCTATTTTTTATTCCTTTGGAAGAAGGAACTGCAGATAAACGCATCTCAACTAACAACTAACGAATAACAATTAAGTAGGTTATGAATTATGTTTTAGGAATTGATGGTGGTGGAAGTAAAACTGTTTGCGTTTTGATGAATGATGCAGGGCAAGTTTTAGGTCGCGGTGAATCTGGTGCATCAAATTATCAAAGTATAGGTATTCAAGCTGCATTACAAGCGATGGAGTCCGCTATTTATAATGCAGCAGTTGAGGCGTTGAAGTTAACGTCTAATATTAGAGTGCAAGCGATTTGCTTGGGATTAGCTGGTGTAGGGCGTCCTGAGGATATCGAAGTTGTAAAAGGTATAGTGCTTGAATTGCAGAATAGTAGTTTGCTTCCTATCACTTGGAATTTAACCTGTAACAAGTATAATGACCCAAATATTGTTATTTGCAATGATGCCTTGATTGCTTTAGTTGGGGGAGTTGGTTATCCCGTCGGAATTGTGGTTGCGGCTGGGACTGGTTCTATAGTTTTTGGTCGCAACCATCAGGGAGATATTAAGCGAGTTGGTGGTTGGGGATATATTTTAGGTGATGAAGGAAGTGCTTATAAAATAGCTGTAGCTGGTATGCAAGCAGCGTTAAAGGCATACGATGGACGTGAGGTTCCTACCAGTCTTGTTGAAGTTTTTAAACAGCACCTCAATCTGGCAAGTTTAGAGGATTTGATAGAAGTTGTCTATCGTAGGGGTTGGGGTGTTAAAGAGATAGCAGCTTTAGCACCTCTTGTTGATGGTGCTGCTGTTTGTGGAGATGAAACTGCTAATAGAATTATCGATGATGCTGTGAAAGAGCTAATAAGGGCGACTGGTACAGTTATTGATACGATTTTTAGTCATCGAGAACTTTTTGAAGTTGTAACAACGGGGAGTGTTTGGCTGGGAAAATCTAAGATGCGCGATAAATTTGCTAAATCAATTCGTACTATGTTTCCGACAGCAAAAGTGATTTTTCCCCGTCACGAACCTGCTTGTGGTGCTGGATTGTTAGCGTTGCAGAGGTTGGCGGGGGAAGGTAGTTTGTGAGGTTATGTCTGGAATAAGGGGAACATCCCAATTTGGAAAAAACACCTTGCCATTGAAATTGGCTATACAAGATAAGTCTGCCTGCGCGGACTAAATACAAAGTCCACCTACGTGGACTTTGTTTGTATAGCCTCAGAATAGAATTCTGAGGGCAATAAGCCAAATTGGGATACTCCCAGTATAAGTTGTTATATGTCCATATCATTTTACCCCCCATATTGATTGCGAGAAGTCGTATTCTTTTTACCTATAATACTTTTAGCTATCAAAGGTGTAAAGCAGTAGTTGCTTGTTAGCACACACGAACAATATTCAAACCAAATGGAAAGCGTTGAAAAGGATAAAAGAAGTACGAATGAAATTATTCAAACTGCCTTAACGACAGAAAGTGAAGATATTTATTGGCACTTGGTACACATTTTACGTATCCGTGGTGGTGATAGGGAATTTACAGCAGCATCAAAATTGTGTGAGAGTCAAAATTCTAAGGAAAGAACTTTAGGAGTTCGCATCTTAGCACAATTAGGAACTACACAAAAGCAATTCCGTATTCTCGAACGCGGAGATATTTTATTAAAGCTACTATCACAAGAAGAAAAAGATAGCAATGTTTTGACTGCGATTGGCTATGCTTTTGGTCATTTACAAGATACAAGGGGGATTTTGCCGTTAATCAACTTAAAAAATCATGCTGATAGCATTTGTCACAAGTTAAGGCTACAAGGCGGTTGTCAAGGGGATTTTAGAAGATGCTTGAAAGAAAAACTCCTTGGAGCCTCGCTGTTTTTCTGGGAATGGTGCGACAATTAACCTAACGTTCGCTTTTCGTTGTCGTTTAACAATACCTAAATCTTGATTTTCTGGAGCGGCGAAATATTTAACTGGGTCTGTAACTAAACCTTTTTGATGAGCCACATAAAAATGATAAAGACCGCGATAAATCATTTCGCGCATAAATGGAGTCAAATGGTAAAGAAAGCTCATCAGCCACAGCATCGCCTAAATCTACGCGCCACAGCATAAAACAACCAAGTCCCCCAAATCTGTAGCTGAATTCCATTAATGGAACCTGTCCATAAATAACTGAGACCTAAGAGCCTTTTGATTATATTAAAAGCATCTTCAATCCGCCATCGTCTTCGATATAAATCAGCAACGACGTAGGGAGGTAAAATGGTTGGGTCAAGTACACTCGTTAAATAAGAATGCCAAATTTTTCCTGAATGAATTTCGATGAGACGTAAAGTGACAAATGGGGTCTTCTTCGTGCCAGAACCCAGTTTTATTAAACGGTCACGCAGAGAATAGCTGTCTGTAAATACCCGCTCAACCTTAATGGCAGCCCCTTTCTTAAGTCTAGTAATAAAATGAACTTCTTGTTCAATTAATTGAAGCCAGAAGCTAAAATGGTAAAATCCTCTATCCAGTAACAGCAAAGTTTTGGCTGGGACTAAATTTAAAATATTTTCTTCTAGTTTGGTATCAGAAGCTCTGGGATTTTCTTGAAACCAAATTTCTACAGGTAATCTGGTCATTAAATCAATGACTGTTGCCATTTTAAGAGCTAATTGCCCAGTAGGGACATCTTCTAAGCTTTTGAGCTTACAAAACAACGCCTCTAACGTTGAACTATCTATTATCCAAATTTGGGAAAATTTAGGAAAAGTAAACTGAAGACTTTCAGGTATTGGTCGTTTATTTCTACTGTGCCAAGCCGTTATCAAACTGGGTAATAAATTTTTAAAGACTTGCTCAAATAATTCTGCAGGAAAACTTAAAAATCGTTGCGAGAGTGCTTGTTGAGTAACGGCAGTGGGTTTACACCATAAAAAACATAGATCGTGCTAACATTCTTGTCAGCTCCGTGACTCCCGCCACGTCTCGCCATAGTAAGGTTAACACTGCTGCAACCATTAATGGTAAGTTGAGAATTCTGCTTCTTAATCCCAGGTTACGGTAGTAGTTTTCTTGACTTGTGATTGCTGGTGTGAGTAATGCGGACAGTTGCTCTGCAATGACTTCGTCTTCTACCATCGGTCTGTGAGTCTTTTTGGCGTGGTCACGAGAGCGTTTTTCGGTTGCCGCTCATGGTAGCTCACACAATCCCTTAATTACTGATCTAGTCTGAGTTTCACATGATTTCTCCTCAAGGCGAATATTACTTGAAGACCTATTAATAATGATAATCGCAAGGGGAGGGGGGAGAGGCAGCCTAAGGCTGCCTCTCCCCCCTCCCTCCCCTTATTTGATTATCATTCTTTTAAAAAATATTTCTACATTTGGACGTATTGACAAAATACACTTATTTTTTACTTGTTACCAATGCTCCAATTACAACTACATGACAGGAGAAAACTGCGTTGTTGTGACGAGCGTTTTTGTTGTTTCAGGAGAGAACACCTCATTACAGCAGATGCTAACCATGAGATATACTGCCCCAAAGTAAGAAAGTTAAGAACAGTATTTCTTAAATTGGTTGCCACAAACAAGCCGGAGCAAGAGTGAGGAGAGCTTCGGCTGCGTATCTCTATTATGCAGTCGGGCCTGATTTTTAGAACTGAGCCAAATCTGGTTGCCTTGCAAAAAACTTATATGCGTCACAAACTTTGGAATATTGTGTATTATATGAAGTAATAGAGATTTAAAATAACAGCCTTCATGGAGGTACTGTAAATTCTCCACTTTATCTATAACGTCTCAAAATAATCCTGACAATAGGGTAAGGTATTTAATCACCAGCGCGTTGCCCTATATTAACGGAATCAAACATTTGGGGAACCTTGTAGGTTCCATGCTCCCAGCAGATGTATATGCTCGTTTCTTGAGACAAGAAGGTGAAACAGTTCTCTTTATTTGTGCTACTGACGAACATGGTACACCTACCGAAATAGCTGCAAATGAAGTAGGACTTGATGTAGAAACTTTCTGTCAAAGGTTGCATGAACTCCAGGCAGAAATTTACAAAAACCTTGGTTTATCGTTTGACTATTTCGGTCGTAACTCATCAGTCTATAACTATGAGCTAACCCAGCATTTCTATAAAAATCTTGAGAAAAACGGTTTTATCGAGGAACGAGAGATTAGTCTGGTTTACTCTGTTGATGATGAACGTTTTTTGCCGGATAGATATATTATTGGGACTTGTCCCCATTGTGGATATACTTCAGCCAGGGGAGACCAATGTGAAAATTGTACATCTTTGCTAGAGCCGACTGACTTAATAGAACCACGTTCTGCAATCTCACAAAGCAAGCGTTTGGAAGTCCGAAAAACTAAACATTTGTTCTTAAAGCTTTCTACACTCTCGCAAGAGGTAAAAACTTGGGTTGAGAAACATCCAAATTGGTCTAATCTCACTAAATCAATTGCGATGAAGTGGTTAAATGAAGGACTTCAAGACAGATGTATTACTCGTGATCTGAATTGGGGAGTTTCTGTTCCCTGTCCAGGTTTTGAGGGGAAAGTTTTTTATGTTTGGTTTGATGCACCTATTGGATATATTTCTGCAACTCAAGCATGGGGACTAGAAAATTCTCAAAATTGGTCAAACTGGTGGCATGATACAGAAAATACCAAATATGTGCAATTTATGGCTAAGGATAACTTGCCATTTCACACTATTATGTTTCCAGCAATGATTCTAGGTACGCGAGAAAACTGGAAACTAGCCGACCAAATTAAGGGATTTAACTGGTTGACATATTATGGTGGAAAGTTTTCTACTAGTGCAAAACGAGGGGTATTCTTAGATCAGGCATTGAGTATTTTACCTGCGGATTATTGGCGATATAGTCTTTTATCAATGATTCCTGAATCTGCTGATTCGGCTTTTACCTGGGAGTTATTTCAAATTAAGGTTAATAAGGAGTTAGCTGATACATTTGGTAACTTTGTGAATCGAACTCTTAAGTTTACCGCGAATAATTTTGGTGCAACTGTTCCAAATGGTGGCGTTTTTGGTGGCAGAGAACAGGATTTACAAAAGACTTGCCAACAGCTTGTTAACAAATACTGTGATTCCCTAAAAAATCTTGAGTATCGCAAGGCAATAGAAGCTCTCTATTCCTTATGGTCTGTTGGTAATAAATATATCGATGAAAGAGAGCCGTGGAAGCTAATTAAAGAAAATCGTGAAGAAGCAGCCCAAGTGGTGCGTATTTGCATTAACTTAATTAGAATTTACGCACTTGTTTCTTTTCCAATTATTCCTTTTACTTCTACAAAGCTTTTTGATGCGTTGCACCTGTCTGATGCTGACAGAATGACAAAGATAAGCGAGAGCGTTAATTTTGATGCTTTGTCTCCCGGTCATGCAGTTGATGTGATCCAGCCACTTTTTCGTAAGTTAGAGGATGGAGAAATTAAAGAATTATCAGTAAGATTTGGAATGAAAACTTAAGTATTTGATAACTCAATTGAAAACCTGAAGAAGACTTTAGTTGAGAAAGCTTGAGTAAAAGGGTCAACGCTTAGAGAGCCTATCACCAGCCGCCAAGCGTTGGCGCTTACCCTTTACTTAGGGTTCATTAAGAACTTTTTACAGCCACAACCGCGCAAGGAAGTTAACCACTATTGGCTCTCAGAAACCTTATAGGTAAAGCTTTTTAGCAGAGTAATCAAATTTTTCTTAATTCGGTTTCTTACTTGTACAAAATTCTATAAGTCATTAATTGATTTTTGATAGTACGGCATAGATTTATGTCTATATAAAAGTCATATTAATATTTAAGAAGATTTAAGAACTCGTTGCAATTAGGCGGCGATAGCGAAGTGCTGGGCGGGGCTTTGATAAACTAGGCATCCGTACAAGGAGACTACTGCCCCGTCCCAGCACCGCAAGAGTTGAGCCTCGCGGCAACGAGTTCGCCGGCTCAACACGACTCATCGACTAAAACCCCTTGAGCGTTGTTTCTGCTGTTCGATTTCTCGCTGCTTCGCTTCAATCAAAATCTCATTCCAAGTCACCCCAGACGGTTCAACTCTTTTAGCCTGCGGCAGAATTTTTTGAACAAGTTGGGCTGTTTGGTTGCCCTGTTCATCGTTATTAAATGCCAAAGCAATTCTGTTCACATTCTTGAGCAATTCAAGGGGCAACGAGTTCGGGTCATCCACTGCCATGTACATTGTTCTAACTGGTGGTTGTCCTTTGTGTGCATCTCTATCAATATGTGCAATTGAGAGTGCCTCAATTGGGGAATCACACAGGATAACTCTTTCGATTTTATCGTCAAGCTCTCCACCCAATTTTAGGTAAAACCATCCCGAAAAGCGATCGCTATTTTCAGGGTACTCCATACACCGATTGTCTTCTCGATGAGTGTCCCAAACCAGTGCGCCTGACTTTTCACCGTTGAGATCGCGCTTGATAAAGACAACATTTTTCTGCTGGTCGATGTAACCTAACCCCTGGCGTTGTAATGCCCCTACAAGGTAATTGGTTAAACCGCGTGTTTGAGTAAGGTAATACTGTAATATTCGCCGTAAACTTTCATCTTCTGGTGGTGGTGTAAACTGAGGTTTACTCTGTTGTTGTTGTTTATGAGTTGCCAGTCGATTGTTAGCAATTAGAACTAATGCTTTAGCCTCATCACTAGTCCATCCAGCAGGACTAGCTAGGAGAATTTCTTCTACATTTTGGTCAGGCTGATTATCTAATAATGCTCTAAAAGCAATTTCTTTGTCTCGGTCAGTCACTAATAAGGAATGCAAGTCAGCACTGTAATACTTGTATAACTCGGCTATATGGTTTGGAGTTAGCTTTGGTTGAGATGGAGTTAATGTTTGAGCTTTATTAAGAGCAATTACATCGACATTTGACGAAGATGAAAGTCGTTGTAACTGTTGAGTAATCACCGCCCCAAAGTCGTTTAATGTGGTTGTTGAAACTTTTAACTGCTGCTGATACATTAACAGTTGTTCGGTTAATTCTGGTAACGTTTCCATGAAGGTTGATTCAACGGCTTTTGAGTCAATATAGTTAACGATTGCATCGACAGCTTTTTGTGATATTAGTTGTTGCTCCCGTTGAGCCATTAACGCTGCTAGGTTTTCTAATGTAGTTCTTTCTTCTTTTAACTGCTGCTGATACAGTAACAGTTGTTCTGCATTGGTAACAAGTAAAAAATAAGTGTATTTTGTCAATACGTCCAAATGTAGAAATATTTTTTAAAAGAATGATAATCAAATAAGGGGAGGGAGGGGGGAGAGGCAGCCTTAGGCTGCCTCTCCCCCCTCCCCTTGCGATTATCATTATTAATAGGTCTTCAAGTAATATTCGCCTTGAGGAGAAATCATGTGAAACTCAGACTAGATCAGTAATTAAGGGATTGTGTGAGCTACCATGAGCGGCAACCGAAAAACGCTCTCGTGACCACGCCAAAAAGACTCACAGACCGATGGTAGAAGACGAAGTCATTGCAGAGCAACTGTCCGCATTACTCACACCAGCAATCACAAGTCAAGAAAACTACTACCGTAACCTGGGATTAAGAAGCAGAATTCTCAACTTACCATTAATGGTTGCAGCAGTGTTAACCTTACTATGGCGAGACGTGGCGGGAGTCACGGAGCTGACAAGAATGTTAGCACGATCTATGTTTTTTATGGTGTAAACCCACTGCCGTTACTCAACAAGCACTCTCGCAACGATTTTTAAGTTTTCCTGCAGAATTATTTGAGCAAGTCTTTAAAAATTTATTACCCAGTTTGATAACGGCTTGGCACAGTAGAAATAAACGACCAATACCTGAAAGTCTTCAGTTTACTTTTCCTAAATTTTCCCAAATTTGGATAATAGATAGTTCAACGTTAGAGGCGTTGTTTTGTAAGCTCAAAAGCTTAGAAGATGTCCCTACTGGGCAATTAGCTCTTAAAATGGCAACAGTCATTGATTTAATGACCAGATTACCTGTAGAAATTTGGTTTCAAGAAAATCCCAGAGCTTCTGATACCAAACTAGAAGAAAATATTTTAAATTTAGTCCCAGCCAAAACTTTGCTGTTACTGGATAGAGGATTTTACCATTTTAGCTTCTGGCTTCAATTAATTGAACAAGAAGTTCATTTTATTACTAGACTTAAGAAAGGGGCTGCCATTAAGGTTGAGCGGGTATTTACAGACAGCTATTCTCTGCGTGACCGTTTAATAAAACTGGGTTCTGGCACGAAGAAGACCCCATTTGTCACTTTACGTCTCATCGAAATTCATTCAGGAAAAATTTGGCATTCTTATTTAACGAGTGTACTTGACCCAACCATTTTACCTCCCTACGTCGTTGCTGATTTATATCGAAGACGATGGCGGATTGAAGATGCTTTTAATATAATCAAAAGGCTCTTAGGTCTCAGTTATTTATGGACAGGTTCCATTAATGGAATTCAGCTACAGATTTGGGGGACTTGGTTGTTTTATGCTGTGGCGCGTAGATTTAGGCGATGCTGTGGCTGATGAGCTTTCTTTACCATTTGACTCCATTTATGCGCGAAATGATTTATCGCGGTCTTTATCATTTTTATGTGGCTCATCAAAAAGGTTTAGTTACAGACCCAGTTAAATATTTCGCCGCTCCAGAAAATCAAGATTTAGGTATTGTTAAACGACAACGAAAAGCGAACGTTAGGTTAATTGTCGCACCATTCCCAGAAAAACAGCGAGGCTCCAAGGAGTTTTTCTTTCAAGCATCTTCTAAAATCCCCTTGACAACTGCCTTGTAGCCTTAACTTGTGACAAATGTGCTGATAGTGACGTTCGCATGAGTGTTGTTTTAGGTTTGAGTTGTCAGGAAGATGAATCCGCTATTCAAACATTAATCGAATTATCTGCTGACGAAGATAAGGATATAAGAAATTGGGCAACTTTTGGCTTGGGTTCGCAAATAGAGATCGATACCCAGGAAATTCGAGATGCTTTATATCGGCGTATCCTTTCTGAAGTCGGAGAAGATGACACAATTGCGGAAATTCGTGGAGAAGCATTATTGGGTTTGGCAATTAGAAAAGATGAACGGGTCATCGAGCCATTGATTGGAGAACTAGAAAGCGATCGCGTGGGAAGATTATCTGTGGAAGCGGCACTGGCAATAGGCGATAATCGCCTGTATTCTGCATTGGTTAAATTGCAAGATTGGTGGGATATAGATGTTGAGTTATTGCAAGCAGCAATATCAAAATGCCAAGTATAAAATCGCGATCGCTTTTTTATATATCGGGGGCTTGTCAGGTTTTATACAACCTATATTTTGATGAAATTTCTCCGTAAATTCAAGCGATCGCTGTTTGTCGCGCCTACCAAGCAACTATTGATAACGGACGAATCTACCCTGAGAAACCGCATTACAAGAGACTTTTTAGGCTTCGTCTTCGTAAAAATGACCATACCATAATTGGGGGAGCCGATCTGATATTGCCCAAGATTGAAGCGTCAAAGCCAAGATTGCAAAATTTTGTATCGCAGTATGGGTACTGGGTTGATGTTATCAGTTGCAATACTAAATTAGGTATGTTGAAATAAAGACAAGTTAATGAACTGGTTGAGTTGCAGAATCACCCGATTTATTATGAACGGCAAGTTTATTGACTAATGTAGCACTTGCTTCATTTAATCCTACCAAGTCTACCTCTATACCATTGCGGCGGAAGTTGAGAACGACCTTATCAATAGCTGCAACTGCTGTTTGATCCCATAAATGAGCGTGAGTCAGGTCAATCTTGACACGATCTAAATTTTCTTTAAAGTTAAAAGCTGCTAGAAAGGTGTCTGTTGATAAAAAGAACAATTGCCCAGCAACACTATATATGCGATAATTCCCATCTACGCCCAGAACTGAGTCAACGAAGACAACCTTAGCAATATTACGTGAAAACAAAACTGCACTCAGCGCTACTCCCACAACGACTCCAAAGGCTAGGTTGTGGGTCATTAATGTGATAAAAATGGTTGTCACCATAACGACAATTTCATGTCTTGGTACTAAATGTAAAGTTTTAACTGAAGACCAGCTAAATGTACTAATACAAACCATTATCATCACTGCTACCAATGATGCCATTGGAATTTGCTTGACCCAATGACCCATAACTAGGATGAAAAATAGTAAGAAAACACCTGCACTGAGGGTTGAAAGACGAGTGCGCCCTCCAGTCCTAATGTTGATGAGCGATTGACCGATCATGGCACACCCCGCCATTCCTCCTAAAAACCCCGTGATAATGTTGGCAATTCCCTGACCTCTGGCTTCTCTGTTTTTGTCACTGGGGGTGTCTGTGAGTTCGTCTAAAACTGATGCTGTTAATAGTGATTCCAACAAACCAACTACACTCAGGGGAATTGCGTAAGGAAGTATTACTTGCAGAGTTTCTAGATTGAGCGGTACTTGAGGGATTCTTAAAACTGGGAGAGTTGTGGGTAATTCTCCCATATCACCTACTGTAGGAATATTAATATGACCAACAATAGAAATGGCTGTCAAAACAAGAATGGCGATTAATGGTGACGGGAGGATTTTTGTAAATCGGGGTAGGATGTATATGATCGCAAGACCTGCTGCTACCATGGGATAAACTTGCCAAGGCACATTTATAAGATGCCGTAACTGCGCTACAAAAATTAAAATTGCTAAGGCGTTGAGAAAGCCATTCATCACAGCCCGTGGGACGTACCGGATTTGGTGACCTAATTTGAACCAACCTATGAGGAATTGGAGAATACCTGTGACAATTGTTGTGGCAAACAGATAATCCAATCCATGCTCTTTGACTAAAGTTGTCAACAACAACGCCATTGCGCCAGTAGCAGCTGAAATTAAGCCCGGTCGTCCTCCTGCAATAGCTGTTACTACAGCCATAGAAAAAGAAGCATACAATCCAATGGTTGGATCGACACCAGCAACGAAGGAAAATGCGATCGCTTCAGGAATCAGTGCTAGAGCTACTAAAACTCCCGATAACATATCTGCTTTTATATTCGAGAACCATTCAAGACGCAAAGTTTTTGTATTCAAAATTTCCCCCTATTTCCTTTCTATGAGTGACCAGTTAATTATTAATTTTTTGCTTCATGAATAAATTTTAATGTCTGTACTACTTGGCTTTTGGTCTTAATTCCTACCTGAAGATATTTTTTAAGCTTGTCTTAGAGAATTAAGTCATATAAGATTACCTAAAAACGTAAAACTTCAAAAAATTCTAATCAATTAATTTGAAAACTAATTTCATGTCCAGCCTTTACTCAATCATTAAGTTCAATGTATCCATTTTACGATTAGATACATTCCTGCCCTTAAACAAACTGATAGTCTATCTAGCCCTAACATTTTATTTAATTTGAAAAATTAGTAGAGAATGCAAGAGAATTAAACTTAACAGTACCACGGAATTTGCCTACTAAAGAATTGGAACATAAAATTACCGTGAAATTACTACTAAAAAATTATAAATTCTTTGTCACTCTTTTTATCTCAGGGAAGTTTTTGATTTTCTACGCTACAACACTCATGCTAGACCTTGGAAGGGCGAGGTAGATAAGAGAAAGAGTATGGTGTATGAGCCTAACTTGGTATCAGATTCTGGATATAGGACAGGCGAAATGCCTATTTTGTAAACATTTCGCCTGGAACAACAAGAATATTCTTTGGTTCTGTATAAGTACTTATGGCATGATTACGCAGGTACTTGAATTCTTTCAGTACCTGCAAGCTCAAATGCTGCGTGGATAGCCTGCAAAGCTTTGACACCTTCCTCACGTGCTACAACACAGCTAATTTTAATTTCTGAAGTAGCAATCATTTGGATATTAATTCCGTGCTCTGCTAGTGCTTCAAACATTTTAGCGGCGACACCTGGTTGACCTACCATACCAGCACCCACAACACTCACCTTAGCAATGTCGCTATCTAGAACAACTTCACCCCAACCATATTCGTCTGCACTTTGCTGAAGCATTTTTTGTGCTGCTTCTGCATCAATTCGGGCGATGGTGAAAGCAATGTCTCGTGTAGGAATGCCATCTATCACGTGACAGCGCTGGGACTGAATGATCGTGTCTACGCTGACGTTATGTTGTGCCAACAGCCCAAAAATCCTTGCCGCTGTTCCCGGACGGTCTTGGACTTGGCGAATTGCCAATCGTGCTTGATTCATATCCAAAGCAACACCCCTGACATGAGGTGGAGGAGAAGGGGGAACGGGGAGAGGGGGAGAGAGGGGAGGAGTGGAAGAACTATATATCTCAAATGCCTGACATAGAGCTGTGACAGCGCGATCGCAATCCGTGTCAGCGATAACACAGCTAACTTTCACCTCACTAGTGGAAATCATGCGGATATTAACACCAGCTTCCGCAAGAGCAGCAAACATCTGAGCAGCAACACCAGGACGACCTATCATTCCTGCGCCTGCAATGCTGACTTTAGCAATATCTTGCTGTACCATCACCTCAGCTTCTTCTGAAGCAGTGCTATTGTGAGATCGAAGAACTGGAGCTATTGCAGCAGCCACAGCTTCTGCCTTATTTAATATTGATGTCACTACAGTAAAGGCAATATCGTTTGTATTCCCTTCGTGAATTGATTGAATAATCAAATCGACATCTACATCTTGACGGGAAATTTCACCAAATAACCGTGCTGCTACACCTGGTTTATCCGGTACGCGCAACAAAGCCACCCTTGCTTGGTTGGTATCAAATTCTACTTTATCTACCGGACGAGCAATTTCTAAATTAATTAACGGTCGTGGTTGCGGTTTGGGTGACATAACCCAAGTACCGGGGTCATCTGTCCAGCTAGAACGCACTACCAAAGGAACTCCATAGTTTCGGGCAATTTCTACAGCACGGGGATGTAATACTTTCGCCCCCAAACTGGCAAGTTCTAGCATTTCATCACTAGTAATTTCATCCATCAATTGTGCGTCTGGAACCAAACGGGGGTCAGTCGTTAAAATTCCCGGTACATCGGTATAAATCTCGCAAAAATTAGCTTGCAATGCAGCTGCCAATGCCACAGCTGAAGTATCTGAACCACCACGCCCTAAAGTTGTAATTTCTAATTCCTCAGTACTGGTAATTCCTTGAAAGCCTGCGACTACGACAACTTTACCTTGATTAAGATGGCGTTGAATCCGTTCTGTTTCAATACGTAAAATCCGAGCGCGTGTGTGTTCGGCTTCAGTTACAATTCCTACTTGTGTACCTGTAAGGGAAATAGCTGGCTGTCCGAGTTCCTGAACTGCCATGCTAAGTAGAGCAATAGATACTTGCTCTCCAGTTGAAAGCAGCATATCCATTTCCCGACGACTGGGAGTTTTTGACAATTCGTAAGCTAGTTTAACAAGTCCATCCGTAGTCTTTCCCATTGCGGAAACTACAACGACTAGCGAGTTTCCTGCTTTCACAGATCTACAGACGCGCTGTGCTACAGCTTGTATGCGTTCTACAGAACCAACCGACGTACCACCGTATTTTTGAACAATGAGAGCCATGACTTTATATAGTATTAAATATGTCCT
This sequence comes from Tolypothrix bouteillei VB521301, assembly GCF_000760695.4. GTDB lineage: Bacteria > Cyanobacteriota > Cyanobacteriia > Cyanobacteriales > Nostocaceae > Scytonema > Scytonema bouteillei_A. Next base: position 1,131,877 of record NZ_JHEG04000001.1, read on the forward strand.
TTAGTTCAGTCCTAATACTGAGAAAACATCCTTAAACGGGATTTGATTCCCGGTCAGGATTCCCACAAAATTGTGGGTAAGTGATAAGGATGAAACTAATTTATATTAAGTGAATTATACATCAGTCATACAATCCTTTTGCAATTTTACCCTCGGAAGACTCCTATAACTTGGAAGAATAAATTGATACACGACGCGGGTATGAAGTAGTTTTTATAAATACATTGGCGGCTGTAGATCATAAAGTTGAGGTTTTATTTTCAGCCACTTGAATAAACGCTTCAAATTCACCGCTAGGAGTCCATTGAATTGCTCCGTCTCTTCCGGTAAAAAAGAGTTTGGTCTGACTTTGTTGCAGTTCTGATAACGTTTTTGGATCGAGGTTTGCACTTGGTGCGATCGCAACTTGTGGTTGTAGTGTTGGTACAAGTTCTTTCAATAAGCGACTGGAACACCACAGCACTTGGGGATGAGGAATACCTCCTGTTTTTAGCTGGCGTAATTCTGTTGGTTCAATATCGCCTATGAACAACCAATTTTGATTGACAACTTGCAGTTGTAGTATGGGTAATTTATTATTGAGTAATTGCACAACTATTGAATCAGCATTTATCGGTTGCCCAACTGATAATGGTTGATAAGTTCCTTGGTTCTTTTGTAATTCCTTTTGGATTGCCATACTATTCTTTTGATTTTCTATCTGAGGAGAATACTCATAAAAAGTTGCAATTGGTAAATCTTGTAGTATTTTTGTCCAACTATTTCCATTATTTGATTGAAAGTTAGAAGCAATTGCTAAGTCTATTTTATTGATACCTTGTTGTTTTAAAAATGGCAGTATCGTTAAAGTCCCTGTTTCTTCATGACCGCTATTAATGAGTGTTATTTTTCCTTTGTTTTGAATAACAACAATTGGTTCTTGACCTGACGCTAATAAAGTGACTCGAAATAGGTTGTTTGCAGAATGCCAAACAGGAATGAAGATCAAACCAACAGCGATCGCAGATGCAAACAACCATCTTTTTTGCCACCATTTTAACAATAAAACCAAACTCAACAATCCATAAATCGCCAACATTTGACCAATAGATATGCTACCAACAGCTATATTTTTGCCTGGTAAATTGACAAAAAATTCTACTAATTGAATTAACCAATGTGTGGGATAATAGAGTGCCAAGGATAAAGTACTGCCAAGATCGCTTGAGATAAAGCTGACTAATGCACTTATAATTCCACCAATACTAATTATGGAAATCAATGGAGTTGAAAGAACATTAACTATTAAGCTATAGTTGGGTATGACACTAAACAAATGTAGAGTTAGAGGGAGTGTCCATATTATGGCAGCAATGGGGACTGAAATTAAGGAAGAAATGCTAGATGGTAACCATTGCAATCGTTGGTTTATTGGAGTAGCTGTAGTTACTAATCCAAATGTTGCTAAAAAACTAAGCTGAAATCCTAAATCCCAAATCCACTGTGGGTTAAAGAGCAGCATAAGTACTGCTGCAATCAGTAAAGCACCTAATTGCTTAACCTTACGTTGCAATCCCACACCAATCAATGCTGCAAATCCCATAATGACGGCTCTTACAACTGGTGCAACAGAACCAGCTAAACTTAAAAAGATTAAAAGAGCAGCACTTCCAAGTAGAATTTGGGTTCCTCTTTTTGCCTTAGATGTTAACCCCAATACAACCCCTAAAATCAGGGAGGTTTGGAACCCTGAAGCGGCTAAAGCATGAGCTAACCCTACTGTGGTAAACCAGTCGCGAATGTCATAGGGTAAGTCAACAGCTTTGCTACCTAAAACCATTGCACTGACAAGGGGACCTTCTGGAACACCTAACCAGCGAACTTGCGATCGCAAAATTTGTTCTCGCACTTTCCACCATCCCCATTGATTTCCCTCATCTAAGATACTCATTTGCCGTCCGCTTAAACCAGCAAAAGTACCTTCTTGTTTGAGGAATTTTTGAAAATCGTAACTACCAGGATTTAGTGCTGGTTGTGGTTTATATAAAATACCAGTGACAGCAACTTGCTGCGAGGGATGCAATCCAGTGGCTTGGAGTATAGGTACAGTAACGTATAATTTTCCTCCTACCCCTTTACTTGTACCGGAAGTGCTGCTGTCGCTTTTGACTTCATCTAACTGAGTTGCTTCTAACCAAAATTGTCCTCGCTGATTGCGGGTTATACGAGGTGTGCTAAGGACTTCACCCCGAACAATAAAAAGTTGTTCTTGATTGTTATTTTTTGACGGAACGAACTGACTTATGTCGTTTTTTGCAGGTTGAGGGGCTCGCATTTGAAAATAGATGCTTCCTAACAATCCCACAACTCCAGCAACTAGCCATACTTTAGAAGAAATAGGTTGCGATCGTAGTGATGTTTGAGTTAAGGCTTGAGAATTTTCCTTGTTTGCCAGAAATTTTCTCCGATGAATTCGTTTTTGCCGTGAAAAAATCGCACCTACTATGCCTAAAACCAACACGCAAATACCACCCCAAGGAACTGCTGTTGACAGTAACCCCAGAATGTAGAAAAGACATATAATGACACCACTTGCCTGAATCATCAAACCAATACCTGGAAAACAGAATTCGCAGCTAAAAAGGCAAAGCCCGCTTTTAGCGGACTTTATTGACTTATTCAACTTACTCACGCAAGTTGTACTTGTATAAGCTTAAACTTTTAGTTTGAGAGTACCACAAGATTTTGACAAAGGATTGTTAAAAACTTGTACCTAGTTGTATACCAAGCAAGGCGTGTACGACCATGAGACAAAGTGCTGTACTACCTAAATAAGCATGGAGCATGCGTAACGAACTCTTATTTCCTGCAAACCCGCTAAAGGAAATTGCACCGTTGATGAATAACAGTAACAGTAAAATCGAACCCGTCCAAAAGTGAGAACTTTCCAGAATGGGTTGGCGCTGCATCACTAAAGACAAAACTCCACCCGTGTAACCAAGTGCCATGAACAAAAACATCCATGGTGCTATCTTACGGTGAGCGCTACGGCTTTGGATTGCTACCTCTTTGTCTTCTGCAAGGCGTCCCCGCCAGCCTGTGAATCCGACAAAGCTACCCATAACGAAAATCACAATCCCCATCATTGCGGGGTGCCCCCAATGAACTATGATATCGGGGATACCTAAAGAACGGAACCAAGCTGCAATAGGTTCTAAAGCTTCAGTGAGATTGACCATTCGTCACAAACCTTGATTGTTGGCAAAATAACACTCCAGTAAAAAATTATCCTATTTTTTGAGAAGCGGAAAACCTAACTTTTCTCTTTGCTCTACATATAGTTGAGCTACTTTACGTGCCAAGTGACGGATTCTCCCAATATATCGAGTTCTCTCTGTTACAGAAATAACACCTCTGGCATCTAAGAGGTTAAAGGTGTGGGAGCACTTGATTACGTAATCCAAGCTCGGTAATACCAGTCCTCGTTCTGTCAGCTGTTGCGCTTCTTGCTCGTACATATTAAATAGTGCAAGCAGCATTTCAGGATTGGACGCTTCAAAGTTGTAAACGCATTGTTCAATTTCTCCTTGAAGGTGAACGTCTCCATAGGTGATGTCATCTGTCCAATGGATTTTCACCATTGCTTCGACTCCTTGGAGGTACATTGCCAATCTCTCCAAGCCATAGGTAATTTCAATTGACACGGGACGGCAATCAATTCCTCCACATTGCTGGAAGTAAGTAAACTGAGTGATTTCCATCCCGTCCAACCAAACTTCCCAACCAGTACCCCAAGCTCCTACAGTCGCATCTTCCCAATTGTCTTCCACAAATCGAATATCGTGGTCTTCCGGACGGATACCTAAAGCCCTTAAGGAATCAAGATATATCTCTTGAATGTTATCTGGTGATGGTTTAATTAGGACTTGGTACTGGTAGTAGTGTTGAAAGCGATTGGGATTTTCGCCATAACGCCCATCAGTAGGACGGCGACAAGGTTCAACGTAAGCTACAGCCCACGGTTCTGGTCCTAGTGCTCTTAAAAAAGTATGCGGGTTCTTGGTACCTGCGCCTTTCTCCATGTCATAGGGTTGAGCGATAAGACATCCGCGATCGCTCCAAAACTTATGCAGGATGGCTATTATCGACTGAAAATTCACGAGTTACCTCTTTACATATATAGCAGTGCATATCCTATTGTTGCCTACGCCTGACAATATAAGGGTTTGAGATGCTCCAAAAAAATCGGAAAAATTTTTTTTCGGAATTAGTTGACAGTAGGAAGTGAGGTCGCTAATATAAAAAAGTGCCTGATGAGGCGGGCGCACAAACGAGCGACGCCAAAAGGTGCCGAACCTTGAAAATTCTATAGTTTGAAAGCAATTATACAGCTTTTACTTGGCGTAAGTAAAGAATAAACCCGTAGTTGAAGGGAAAAATTCAACAAAGAGCTAAACAAACACTTCAAAACGGAGAGTTTGATCCTGGCTCAGGATGAACGCTGGCGGTATGCTTAACACATGCAAGTCGAACGGTCTCTTCGGAGATAGTGGCGGACGGGTGAGTAACGCGTGAGAATCTGGCTTCAGGTCCGGGACAACAGTTGGAAACGGCTGCTAATACCGGATGTGCCCATGGGTGAAAGGCTAGCTGCCTGGAGATGAGCTCGCGTCCGATTAGTTAGTTGGTGTGGTAAGAGCGCACCAAGACGGCGATCGGTAGCTGGTCTGAGAGGACGATCAGCCACACTGGAACTGAGACACGGTCCAGACTCCTACGGGAGGCAGCAGTGGGGAATTTTCCGCAATGGGCGAAAGCCTGACGGAGCAATACCGCGTGAGGGAGGAAGGCTCTTGGGTTGTAAACCTCTTTTCTCAGGGAATAATAAGTTGAAGGTACCTGAGGAATAAGCATCGGCTAACTCCGTGCCAGCAGCCGCGGTAATACGGAGGATGCAAGCGTTATCCGGAATGATTGGGCGTAAAGCGTCCGCAGGTGGTTTATCAAGTCTGCTGTCAAAGCGTCTGGCTTAACTAGATAAAGGCAGTGGAAACTGAGAGACTGGAGTATGGTAGGGGTAGAGGGAATTCCCGGTGTAGCGGTGAAATGCGTAGAGATCGGGAAGAACACCGGTGGCGAAAGCGCTCTGCTGGACCATAACTGACACTGAGGGACGAAAGCTAGGGGAGCGAATGGGATTAGATACCCCAGTAGTCCTAGCCGTAAACGATGGATACTAGGCGTTACGCGTATCGACCCGCGTAGTGCCGGAGCCAACGCGTTAAGTATCCCGCCTGGGGAGTACGCACGCAAGTGTGAAACTCAAAGGAATTGACGGGGGCCCGCACAAGCGGTGGAGTATGTGGTTTAATTCGATGCAACGCGAAGAACCTTACCAGGGCTTGACATGTCGCGAATCCCGATGAAAGTTGGGAGTGCCTTAGGGAGCGCGAACACAGGTGGTGCATGGCTGTCGTCAGCTCGTGTCGTGAGATGTTGGGTTAAGTCCCGCAACGAGCGCAACCCTCGTACTTAGTTGCCATCATTAAGTTGGGAACTCTAAGAAGACTGCCGGTGACAAACCGGAGGAAGGTGGGGATGACGTCAAGTCAGCATGCCCCTTACGTCCTGGGCTACACACGTACTACAATGCTGTGGACAGAGGGCAGCAAGCTAGTGATAGCAAGCAAATCTCACAAACCACGGCTCAGTTCAGATCGCAGGCTGCAACTCGCCTGCGTGAAGGTGGAATCGCTAGTAATTGCAGGTCAGCATACTGCAGTGAATTCGTTCCCGGGCCTTGTACACACCGCCCGTCACACCATGGAAGCTGGTAGTGCCCGAAGTCGTTACTCTAACCATTCGTGGAGGAGGATGCCGAAGGCAGGACTGGTGACTGGGGTGAAGTCGTAACAAGGTAGCCGTACCGGAAGGTGTGGCTGGATCACCTCCTTTTAGGGAGACCAACTAAATTATGAATGATAAATTATGAATGATGAAATTCACAATTCACAATTCACACTTCATAATTCAGAATTCATAATTCAGAAATCCTAGGTCGTGCGCGGAAGTAGAAGCAGCTTTCAAACTAGAATTCTCGGTTCGATTTCGGGCTATTAGCTCAGGTGGTTAGAGCGCACCCCTGATAAGGGTGAGGTCCCTGGTTCGAGTCCAGGATGGCCCACCTGAAAGAATTATGAATGATGAAGGATGAAGGATGAATTGACAATTCAGAATTTAGAATTTAGAATTCATAATTTCCTGGGGGTATAGCTCAGTTGGTAGAGCGCCTGCTTTGCAAGCAGGATGTCAGGAGTTCGAGTCTCCTTACCTCCACCTACCGCAGAAAATTGCCAAAAAAGACGAGTCAGAGAAAGCAAAAAAGGAAGACGAGTCAAAGGGGCTTGAAAGCGGAAAAACGGAAGAAAAGAAATGGAAAAATTCTAGCACCGTGATATCAAAGATATCAGACTGCTGGAAATGCTCCAGCTAGAACCTTGAAAACTGCATAGAGAAGCGAAAGTAACTGAAAGCTAAAAGCTAAAAGCTAATGGCTAATGGCTAATGGAAATTAGCGATGAGCAGTTAGCATTCAGCAATAGTGGTCAAGAGAAGAAGGGCTCATGGTGGATACCTAGGCACACAGAGGCGAAGAAGGACGTGGTTACCAACGAAAAGCTCCGGGGAGCAGGAAGCATGCAGTGAGCCGGAGATGTCCGAATGGGGCAACCCAATAACGAAAGAGCGAACCCAGTGAATTGAAACATCTTAGTAGCTGGAGGAAAAGAAATCAATAGAGATTCCCTCAGTAGTGGTGAGCGAAAGGGGAAGAGCCTAAACCAAAGTGCATGCATTTTGGGGTAGTGGGACAGCGAAATCGAATCTAGCGGTTAGGCGAAGCAGCGAAATACTGCACCAAAGAAGGTGAAAGTCCTGTAGTCGAAAGCTTAAGGATAGTAGCTGAATCCCGAGTAGCATGGGGCACGAGGAATCCCATGTGAATCAGCGAGGACCATCTCGTAAGGCTAAATACTACTGTGTGACCGATAGCGAACAAGTACCGCGAGGGAAAGGTGAAAAGAACCCCGTTGAGGGGAGTGAAATAGAACATGAAACCGTGAGCCTACAAGCAGTGGGAGTCCGATTCAACGGATGACCGCGTGCCTGTTGAAGAATGAGCCGGCGAGTTATAGGTACTGGTAGGTTAAGTTTGTTGACGAAGCCAAAGCGAAAGCGAGTCTGAAAAGGGCGCGTTATCAGTATTTATAGACCCGAACCCGGGTGATCTAACCATGTCCAGGATGAAGCTTGGGTAACACCAAGTGGAGGTCCGAACCGACCGATGTTGAAAAATCGGCGGATGAGGTGTGGTTAGGGGTGAAATGCCAATCGAACTCGGAGCTAGCTGGTTCTCCCCGAAATGTGTTGAGGCGCAGCGGTAACGGAAAAACTGAGGGGTAAAGCACTATTTCGGTGCGGGCTGGGAGACCGGTACCAAATCGAGATAAACTCTGAATACTCAGTGGAGAGTTACCAGTGAGACGGTGGGGGATAAGCTTCATCGTCAAGAGGGAAACAGCCCAGACCACCAGCTAAGGTCCCGAAATCATCGCTAAGTGGCAAAGGAGGTGGGAGTGCAAAGACAACCAGGAGGTTTGCCTAGAAGCAGCCATCCTTGAAAGAGTGCGTAATAGCTCACTGGTCAAGCGCTCCTGCGCCGAAAATGAATGGGACTAAGCGATGTACCGAAGCTGTGGATTTAGCAAGCCATCATTTAGCATACAGCCTCTTTTGGAAGACAGAGGGAGAGAGTGAGAGAGTGAGAGAGTGAGGGAACGAAGAATAGTTCCTCCCTCCCTCCCTCCCTCCTTCACTCCCTCGCTCCGCTCCAGAAGGTTGCATGCTAAGTGATGAGATTGTTAACTGGTAGGGGAGCGTTCCGTGGTAGGTAGAAGCAGTAGCGGCAAGCAGCTGTGGACGAGACGGAAGTGAGAATGTCGGCTTGAGTAGCGCAAACTAGGGTAAGAATCCCTAGCCCCGAAACCCCAAGGGTTCCAGAGGCAGGTTCGTCCACTCTGGGTTAGTCGGGACCTAAGGCGAGGCCGAAAGGCGTAGTCGATGGACAGAGGGTGAACAATCCCTCACTTTGATGTGGGAGTCAACGTAAGACGCATGAAAGATAGCAACGCCCTGAATGGATTGGGAGGTGTCTAAGGATGCCGAGTTGTAAATGATAGTGCCAAGAAAAGCTACGTTGGTGATGAAAACATCAAACCCGTACTCGAAACCGACACAGGTGGGGAAGTTGAGAAAACTCAGGGGCGCGAGATAACTCTCTCTAAGGAACTCGGCAAAATGGCCCCGTAACTTCGGAAGAAGGGGTGCCCACGCAAGTGGGTCGCAGTGAAGAGATCCAGGCGACTGTTTACCAAAAACACAGGTCTCCGCAAACAAGCAATTGGAAGTATGGGGGCTGACGCCTGCCCAGTGCCGGAAGGTTAAGGAAGTTGGTCAGGGGGAAACCCTAAAGCTGACGACTGAAGCCCCGGTGAACGGCGGCCGTAACTATAACGGTCCTAAGGTAGCGAAATTCCTTGTCGGGTAAGTTCCGACCCGCACGAAAGGCGTAACGATCTGGATGGTGTCTCAGAGAGAGACTCGGCGAAATAGGAATGTCTGTGAAGATACGGACTACCTGCACCAGGACAGAAAGACCCTATGAAGCTTTACTGTAGTCTGGAATTGGGTCCGGGCTTGGCTTGCGCAGGATAGGTGGGAGGCACTGAAGTATCCCTTGTGGGGGATACCGAGCCAACGGTGAGATACCACTCTGGCGAAGCTAGGATTCTAACCCACGATTGTCTATCCAATCGGGAGACAGTTTCAGATGGGCAGTTTGACTGGGGCGGTCGCCTCCTAAAAGGTAACGGAGGCGCACAAAGGTTCCCTCAGCACGCTTGGAAACCGTGCGTTGAGTGTAAAGGCAATAAGGGAGCTTGACTGTAAGAGCTACAACTCGAACAGGGTGGAAACACGGTCTTAGTGATCCGACGGCGCAGTATGGAATGGCCGTCGCTCAACGGATAAAAGTTACTCTAGGGATAACAGGCTGATCTCCCCCAAGAGTCCACATCGACGGGGAGGTTTGGCACCTCGATGTCGGCTCATCGCAACCTGGGGCGGAAGTACGTCCCAAGGGTTGGGCTGTTCGCCCATTAAAGCGGTACGTGAGCTGGGTTCAGAACGTCGTGAGACAGTTCGGTCCATATCCGGTGCAGGCGCAAGAGCATTGAGAGGAGTCCTCCTTAGTACGAGAGGACCGGGAGGAACGCACCGCTGGTGTACCAGTTATCACGCCCGTGGTAGACGCTGGGTAGCCAAGTGCGGAGCGGATAACCGCTGAAAGCATCTAAGTGGGAAGCCCACCTCAAGATGAGTGCTCTGACTACTACAAGTAGGTAAGGTCACAGGTAGAACACCTGTTCATAGGCAGTCGGTGTACGTGCAGTAATGTACTTAGCCAAGTTGTCCTAACAGACCGAGGTCTTGACCTCATCTCAATGATGAATTCTGAATGATGAATGATGACAATCTTCTTCAATTCACAATTCACACTTGTTTCGCTTTTCTGTGCAGTCTTCAGGGTTTTGAATTCCACGATGAGCCTTCCTTTTGATGAAGTTCATCATTCATAATTCATCATTCATCATTCATTCCTGGTGCCTATGGCTCAGTGGTCCCACTCTGATTCCATCCCGAACTCAGTTGTGAAACATTGATGCGGCGACGATAGTTGGCGGGTTGCCGCCTGCTAAAATAGCTCGGTGCCAGGTTCATAAATCCAGCAAAGCCCCGTTCCTCTATGTCAGGACTGGGGCTTTGTTTTTGGTCTTTAAAAGCAAATGCTCTCCCGCAGTCCCCGCCTAAAAATACTAAAAAGATACAGCCAATTAAGTGGGGTTAGGGAGAGGCAACAAGAAACACGAAGTCTCATTTTATTCAGGTCTTTCTTGGTTCTGTACGTACTCAATGAGCCTTTCAAGGGGAGTTTGTGCGCCAATAGCTCGTAGTTGCAGCCCGTGCGTTAGAGCACTACTACGAGCTAGTTACATTGGCTTGACTTACTTGTATTAAGTAGGTGGGCATTAAAACACACAACTAGATTAAGAAATGTAAATTGCTGAAAAGCTGATTTTTAAAGAATTTATGGTGCTTTAAATAAGTTTACATAATCCGGTTTGATGTACCTACCTATTTACACTTTGTTGCAATATGTAATGAAAGTTACTAAAACGAAGTCATTTCGAGTATGATTTAAAAATGAACTTATAATGACTATGAGTATATAAATGAGTTCAAGCTCAACGAACTGACCTGCTATTGTAAAGTCTTTGTACTCTTAATGGAGAAATCTCTTACTATGGCTGACCCTAAAACATTAACGACTGCTGATGGCATTCCGGTTGGAGATAATCAGAACTCTTTGACAGCAGGTGCTCGTGGACCCGTACTGATGCAGGATTTTCACCTGATAGAAAAGCTAGCGCACTTTAACCGAGAACGGATTCCAGAACGAGTCGTTCATGCGAAAGGATCTGCTGCATTTGGAACTTTCACCGTTACTCAGGATATTACGCGTTACAGCAAAGCTAAAGTTTTTTCAGAGATTGGCAAGCAAACCGAAGTTCTTCTTCGTTTCTCGACAGTGGGTGGAGAAAAAGGTTCCGCTGATGCTGAGCGTGACCCTAGAGGTTTTTCTGTAAAATTTTATACTAGAGAAGGAAACTAGGATTTGACAGGTAATAATACACCAGTTTTCTTTATTCGCGATCCGCTTAAGTTTCCTGATTTCATCCACACTCAAAAACGCAATCCTCAAACGAATTACAAAGACGCTAACGCCATTTGGGATTTCTGGTCACTTAGCCCAGAAGCTTTGCATCAGGTTACGATTCTGTTTTCCGATCGCGGGACTCCCAAAACCTATCGCCACATGAACGGTTATGGTAGCCATACCTTTAGCCTCATAAATGCCCAAGGGGAAAGGGTGTGGTGATTATACCCAAGCAGGAGATCTCTTTCGGCTCATGACACCCGACCAACAAGACCGTCTCATACAAAATATTGCAGGTAGTTTGAGCCAAGCAAGACGCGACATTCAAATGCGACAGATCTGCCATTTCTTCCGTGCAGATATTAATTACGGTCGTCGTGTGGCAGAAGGATTGGGGATTGAGATCGATGCATCCATGATGCCAGCATCTGCTCAAACCGTTAACGCATAACAAGGTTTATTGAAATTCCCGATTTTTTAGAGAAGTCGGGAATACAACCGCTCGTTTTGGTTCGGTATTTATTATTGATTGAGTACCTAAAACCGAACCTTCATACTTTCTATTTTTAAATAACATAAGAATCAAAGCAAATTAAATCCTGAATTCATTAAATAAAGTCTTACAAATGGAGGCATAAATATGACACTAGCTCGTTGGAACCCCTGGCAAGAAATGAACTCTTTACAACGTCAAATCAATCACTTATTTGATGACGTTCTTGTACCATCAGCTTTATTTGACAGAGAGTTTACAAAAGTTCCTGCAGTTGAATTGCATGAAGCCGCAGATGCTATTCATCTCAAAGTAGAACTTCCAGGTATGGAAGCTAAAGATTTAGATGTGCAAGTCACAGAAAATACTGTGTCTATTAGTGGAGAACGCAGAACGGAAACTAAGACCGAAGACAAAGGTGTGACTCGCAGTGAATTTCATTACGGTAAGATTCAACGCGTCATCCCTTTACCAACTCGCGTTCAAAATACCAATGTTACGGCAGAATACAAGGACGGTATCTTGAATTTGACACTGCCCAAAACAGAACAAGAAAAGAACAAAGTTGTAAAAATTAACCTCAACTAAACACCTGCTAATTTGTGTCTTCAATCATTAAGTCTTACCTTTAGGCTGTTTAACTGAAATGCACAGTAGGTTAGTCTAAAGGTAAAGCCCAGCCGTAATCTAGCGACTGGGCTTTTTTAATAAATTCACAGCCCTCATCTCCAACCTAACTCTCGCTAAGTGACAAGGGACTGCAGAAACTAGGTTGGGTGAAATTGCTTTACCAAAGCTCTAGCATTATTACCTGTTGTGGCAATTGGCTAATAGGAGCAGGTTTCATTTCACCGCGAAAGTCTAGGAGTTGGACGAGGATGAGGTAGGCAATTGCTAAAATGATAGAAATCGCACCCGTAATAATTGCAATTATTTTTCCACGATTCATGAGTCTTCTCTAACCAAATTTATGTGCTATACCTATCTTCACCTGATATAAAGATTTTGTTAGCTGTTAGTGGTTAGCAGTCATACCAGGGGGAGATGGGGGATAGGATTTATCTCAAGAACGTGCAGGAATTGGTATTATGCCGTCAAATCTTGTAGTCTAACTATCTTCTAACCATCAAAAATTCTTGTAAAATGTATACCTGAATTGGTAAATGAATTGAACGTGGGGCGATAAGCCGGGTACGGCGTGCGCTTCGCGAACGCAGTAGACTGTTGATGGAACCCGCAAGCTATAAGTGCGATCGTCAAAGCGCCAGATTCTACTAGTAGTCGTAACTTCATCCATAGTTCCTCTAAAGACTAGCTTGTTGATATCCGAGTTACCAACAAAGTAAACTAGTTTTCAAAGGTTAGACTTCATCCTTTAGAGTAACCCGACTGGGTGATTTTGATGCTCGATAATCTATCTGTAGCGGTAAACGAGCCTTTATGACAAGATTGTAGTATGTTATGGGTTCTGCTCTGGTCTGAAGGGAATAAAGTTGACACTCATCAGTATTTACGCTTTTCCAACTGGGTAGTTATTTTCGCTAGCCTGCACTAACTTGTGGGAACTGGTAGACTGAGAAGCTAACCAATGGTCTTGTATTGCTTGTATCTGTAGCATGACTGAATCAATAACCTTTTTAGTTAACAAAAGACGACAAACAATACTTTCAGCTAGGCGAAAACCACAAATGGACTGAATGAAATGGTATGATTGCCTACCACCATCTCGCTTGAACTCAGGAAAGACCATTAAAGCTTCGTCTAACAACTGTAAGTATTTTGGATAGTCGTCAAGCTGTAGTGCTTCCCTAGACAAATCAAAGTAACATTTCGCTATTGCATAACGATACTTGGTAGAAAGTCGATCGATCTGCTTCAGTTTTTGTTCTGCTTTAATCAATACTGAACGATGACTGTCTATCCAAAGAGGTTTAGAACGAGTAGAGACTGTGACATTTCCATATCGTCTGTACACAGCATGACAACCTGGTTGATAGACAACTTTAGCACCTTGAAGAACTACTGATAAGAAAAAATCTCGATCTTGTGCAGCTTTTAAATTCTCATCCCAACCACCGCTTTTCTCAACAGCAGTTCTTCTATAAAGTAAAGAAGCAACCGCAGTCCACCAATCAGCCAGTAAAGATTCAGTGATATCTGCTTGTGTTCCTGGACGTTCTATTTTATCCAAAAAACTGGTGCCATCAGATAAATGATGCCGCAATCTCCAATCACAGTAAACAACATCAGCTCCTGTTTCTTCCAGGAAAGATACTTGCCTTTCTATTTTGTTAGGTAAGATGTAATCATCTGCATCCAAATACTGAATATACTTGCCTTTTGATAATGCTAAACCCGTGTTTCTAGCGTAATTTCCTCCTCTATGGCTTACACTCTGCCAAATAACTTTTTTTCCATAACTTTTGACAATTTCTAAAGAATTATCAGTTGAACCATCATCAACAACTATAATCTCTATGTTTGGGTATGTTTGTTGCAAACAACTGTCAATTGCTTCTGCTATCCATCTTTCTGTATTAAAGCACGGAATAATCACTGATACGAGGGGTGGCATATGTTCATTTCCTAATTTTCAAAAGAACAGGGGAATACATCAAACCCAAAGTCAATAAGTATTTTTTATTTTTTCAAACCCAGTTTTATTTATTAATAACTTTCCAATGTCTGGGCTGATAAAACAAAGATTGACTGATGATTTTATTCGCTCTTACTACAAATCTAAAAGACTCTACTATATCGAAAGAGCGAATGCCTTCTTTTACATAGACTTTGGCGCTATATAGACCAGGTAATAAGCAACAGTAAGGCATTTGCATCTGTATTTCCACTTTACCTGGAAGTATCTCAAGGAATTCGTTATCACTTGATGAAGTAATATACAAAACTCGTTCGTTCTGTCCGGATAAAGCAGTAATTAATATACCTATATTGAGATTTTCTACTTTTATATGTGCTGCACATTCAACACATAAATAGCCTGGTTCACCAGACAGAAGAGTATCGAGTATGTTTCCTTGCTCATCCTTAAAACATAAGGAAATAACATCAATGCCAGGACTGTCGCTCTTTTGTTTTTCGGGTAAATACATTACGCCTGAAGCTGCTTCTGTACCTCCCAAACAAAGGTCTTCTTCGTACTTACGAATGACAGAGCCTGTTTCACCAGAAGTTATCAAATTACCTTTTTTTAAATAAATCGAAGATTCACAAACATTTAAGACAACATGAGGATTGTGAGAAACTAAAATAAAAGCTGTACCCTGTTCTCTAAGTTTTGCCAATTTTTGATAACATTTCATTCTAAAAGAAATGTCTCCTACAGCTAGCACTTCATCAATCAGCAAAACGTCAGGTTCAATGTGAACTGCACACGCAAATCCCAATCTTGCTGCCATTCCAGAACTATAAGTTTGTACTGGAGCATCAATCGCATCTGCAATTCCGGCAAAATCAACGACCTCCTGAAATTTCTCTTCAATTTCTTCAGTCGATAAACCCAGTACAGACATATTTGCGTAGATATTTTCTCGTCCCGATAGGATGGGATTAAACCCTGCACCGAGAGCAATCAGAGGAGCGACTCTACCCCTTACTTTTACGCTACCAGTATCTGGCTTAATCAAACCACTGATAATGCGTAGCAGCGTGCTTTTTCCGGCTCCATTAGAGCCCACCAAACCTAATGCTTCTCCGCGCTTTAGCTCGAAGCTAACATTACTAAGTGCCCAAAATTCTTTAGCTCTTAAAGTATCGCTTTTTCGGGTTCCTCCTGTGAGTTCGATCGCAATATCTTGAAGCCCGTAGAACAAAGAGTTTTTTAAGTCTCTACAAAACTTTTTAGAAACATTTTTAGCTGAAATAACAACTTCAGTTTCTTCAGGATGAGTCGTAGTTTGTTTTTCTATTAAATTAGTCATTCCTAAGAACTCACTCGCTCAACAACAAAAGGCATTGCAAGTCGAAAAGTCACCCAAGTGAGTAACAATCCCACAAAGGAGAGTACACTGACAACCCAAAATTCTAAAGGGTTGGAGATAACTCCTGTTGTTGCTAATTCTCGTGCTGTCACTAATAGAGGAGTGACAGGATTTAGCTTGACTAGTAACCCAAATGTTCCTTCATTGGGAACTGGATAAACCACGGGAGTCAAAAACAGCCAAAACCCTGTAATGAGAGTTAACCCTTTAGAAACGTCTTGATACAAAATTCCCAATGGAGCCAACAAAACACCAATGAACGTCCCCAGAACGACCAAATGAATCAACGCAACTGGGACTAAGATAACTGTCCAAGCGATCGAAATACGAAACCAGAAGTACAATCCCACTATTAAAATCAACTTGATGGCAAAGTTAAAAAACACTTCGCCTACTTTTGCTAAAATGAGAGACTCCCGAGGAAAATTCACTCTGGCTAGCATTGGTTTTGCGACTGTCACGGCTTGTACCGGACCGTTTAATGCTTCTACAAATGTTTGCCATAGTGCAGTACTGAACATCACATATGCTGGGTAGGGTATGTCAGTCTTACCAACATTAATGACATTAGCATCATTTGCAAGAGTAAACCCAACAGCCATGACAATTGGCGGCAAAAATGCCCAAGCTACACCTAAAAATGATTGACGGTATTGAGCCGTAATATCCCTTACCATCAACCGCCATGCAAGCTCGCGAGAAGCTAGCAAATCCCGCCACATCTGTTTTAACAGATCGATTGGACGCCGCAGTTGACTTTCAGGCGTATAAATAACTTCAGGTAATCGCGATTTTTGGCTCTCTTTTTGTTTCAAAGTTCTTCACCTTACTGCATATATGGATGTATGCGTATGATGAATAACGTTCATCATACACTTTCTTTGAGAGCGATCTCCTTAAAATATCATCCTTGTGTTGAAGCTACGCTCGCATTCACAATTTTTGAAGAGACAGAGTTTTGTTGACCTTGCAAGTACCTTTGAGCATAGCGGCTAGTAATATACTTGTTCAAAACCTTATCCATTTCATACAGTATCCTCCCAACCACTCGTGACCCAAATCTACCAAAGGGTGCTTTTCGGGCGATGGAACTGATAATTGTCATATCGCGACGCCATCCCAAGCGCTTGTACTTATTTTTAAAGTACTCATCTTCAGTGAGGTTCCACTTGTCGCGCAGGCGTTTTAGGCTTGTGAGTTCCCACTCATCGCTCCAACGCAACATGTAGTAATGCAAATCTGTCCAATCCAGTGGAGGTCCCGGTACATAAGTGACAAGGGAATCAGGTTCTAGGTAAACCGTACCGCCAGCTTCAGCCACCTGTATGCACAAATCAACGTGTTCTTTGGTATTCAGCAGGGCTTCATCCAAAAATCCAATTTTCTGAAATATCTCAGTGCGTACCATCATACAGTGGAATTCTGCTAGCCCGGTTTTTTGTTGTTGCAATTGAGGACGGACTTCTGAAACTTGACGACCTTGCTTGTAAATTTTTTCAATTATCCGCCGTCTTGTGGTTTCACCCCTAGTTTCTAGAACAACTCCAGATTCGCCACCCGCACAATGCACTTCTTCATGCAAAGGAGTTCCCTGACAAATTAGAGGGCTGATTACAGTCGCTTCTGTTTCTTCCGCGCAGGACACTAAAGTCTTCAGCCAACCAGGAGTCACGACAACATCGTTATCAATAAAAACAACATACTTGCTGTTTACCTGACGCAAACCAATATTTCTTGCATGGTTTGGAGAAAGATAATATTCGGTGCGAATCAGTTGAAATTGCTTTTGAATGGCTTGCTCTGCTAAGTATTTTTTGATGTGAGACGGGGACCCACCATCGACATAAATCAACTGAAAAGGATATTCCGTACACGCGTAGATGCTTTCTAGAGACTCACGGGTGTAACTGAAGCGTTCCCGTGGAACGACAACAATCGTCACTTGCGGGTTTGTTACTTCTGATGAGTTCATATCCAAGACCTCTACTAATGTCAACTGTCTGCCTGTGTATTTAAGAACGACACTGGAAGCACCGATTCTAAGTCATACCACTTATAGTGTAACTACGGATTAATGTAGTTGCGATTTGCTACGACCGCTGAAAATTCCTTCTGACCGAGTTGAGGAGGGGTCAGTGCTACTAGTTGGTAAATGTTAACTAGCTTCTCGTTCAACTTATTAATATCGTAGTTTTCCTCTACACAAGTACGACCAGCTCGACCCATTTGTTCCCAGATATCGGGACACTCGATTAAATAAATTAACTTTTCAGCAATGGTATCCGAATCTCGCTCTGGAACGAGAAACCCAGAAACACCATCTTGCACGAGTTCGGGAATACCACCATGTAAAGTACCTATAACTGGTAAACCCATTGCCATAGCCTCTTTTAAAGTGTTAACTGGTGCGTCTTGATTGCCATTTTGAGCGGTTACACTTGGAGCTATAAATAAATGAGAATTGTCGAGAATCTCAATAATTTCTTGCTGGTTTTTCCAGCCAAGAAGTTTGACTTTATCTGTGATTTTCAACTCTTCTATCAACAAATGTAACTCTTCTTTTAAGTAACCATCACCTATGACATTGTATTCAACATCTGGATGAACATTTGCCACTTTGGCAAGAGCACGGATACCATACTCTATACCTTTCTTTTCCACAAGACGACCAACAGTGACAATCCGAATTTTGTCATTTGGGTGAGGACGTCGGACTTTAAACTGAAATCTACTACAGTCTATTCCAGAACGAAGAACTACTATTTTGTCGCGATCGCAACCCAGAGTAATGGCTTTCTGTCGGAAAAATTCACAATTTGCAAGAAAAAAATCTCCTTTGACAAAAAGTTCATTATAAACATCTTGTCCGCACTCCTGAACATAATAGCTTATATCATACCCTCGGAATGACGCGATCAATTTACCTTTTATAGCACCAATATCTCGGAATATCTGACCTTCGATACCATGCATTCCAAATTGACCGTGAATAATATCGTAATGCGTGGACTGAAGGAGTGGTATCACTGAATATAACAGCCGCAGAGAAATTGCGTATTTCTCATATTTAAAAAAGTTGAGCGATCGCAACAAAACCAAGGGACTTTTGTGTAAATTAGTGATTATTAACCCAATTCCTTTCAGTACTCTCCATAAGTAATTTGTTGGAATTGTAGGTACATAATGAGTCCTTTCTAGCAGCTGATACTTTTCCACATCTGGATGCATTTTAGACAGATCGTCTGGACGAGAACCGTAAATATGTACCTCATGTCCTCGGGAAATTAACCCGGTAATTTGATTTAGGATAAAAGTTTCTGATAATACAGGAAACTCACCTACAATGAATGCTATTTTCATAAAAGAAATTACAAATCAACGTTTGTTTCGAGTTGCTTTGGTACCGATTTTCGTAGTTTTAGGGCAAATAATCTTTAACTACCATAATTACTTTTTTTTATATAAAAGCTATTTTTTGAATTTTCTTTAGCGTATCTTTATATTCTTAAAGATTCCGTAAATTTTTAGCGATCGACAAATTTATGTACTGACAGTGCGATCGGTAGGAGTACTGAAAACGCCACTCGTACAGTTACGTCGTGCATTTACGTCACTAAGCTTTTTATCGGAGACTGCGTAATGCGGTTCCTTGCAAATGAGATTTTCTCAATATGAGCGTTATATATACGTGAAGCAGGTTATAACATTGCTTGCGGTAACGACGACGCGGGAGTTACTATATCTTTACCAAAGAAGGTGTTGAAGAAATTCTAAATCTCCAACCTAAAGGTTCACAGGCTAAAGCTTATCAGGTAAAGCAAGTACGTGCAGTTATTCTTAAGTACAATTTAGAAGGTAAAACGATGCTTCGCTATGAAGTTATTCTACATTGGAGCCAGGAAGACTAAGCATTTATTGCGGAAGTACCAGAATTACCTGGTTGTGCAGTTGATGGTTATACATATCAACAAGCACTGGAAAATGTAGAAATTATCATGCAGGAGTGGATTGATACAGCTAAGGAACTAGGTCGTCCCATTCCAGAACCAAAGCAACACATAATGTAGGTATGCCCATCCTACAGTACTGAAATTTTTTCACCAATCAGATAGGATTGTTATATATCCTCACGAAGATTTAAGTGGACAATGGGATTAACAATTCATTATGAATTTAGTTTAAAAAATGCCAGCGTTAACGAGGCAAGAGAAAAAATTGTTGCTTTACATAACTTGGCTTTACGACTTCCTTTTAAGTTTGTTGATGAGTTGGTAGAAATTTCAGGAAAGGATTGTTATTTTGATAAAGATGATTTCAACGACCCCTACTGTTTTATTAAAATTCGGGCATTAAAACCAGTAGAAATTGCTATGAATGGCTTTTCTTGGGAAAATTCTACCTATATTATTGGTTTTGATTCGCTTCCAGGAGAAGGCTCTGAAACTCCTATTTTTGGCTTGGCTACCCATTCGGAAATAAAAGATGTTAATGATTGGATGTGGACGGGTTTTTGTAAAACTCAATATGCTAGCAATCCTGAATATGGTGGTTTGGAGAATTTTCTCAAGTGTCATTTACTGATTGTGAAAATGCTCGATGCGGCTTGTGAATTGGGAATTACCTGCGATGTGACTGATGAAGGAGGTTATTGGGAGAACCGAAATATAGAAGAACTTGTCTCCAATATTCGCCAACATAATATTTTAATGGCGGCTTTGACAGGGCAAATTAAAGATGATTTAGCTGTTCTAGGTAATATTCCTATTCTGTCTCCTATTTTTGATTATCCTAATTTTGAGCATTTGGAAGCTGAAGGGAGGCAAAAACCAGATTAGTCGTTCGAGAAGTCCATTCTTTCACCAATCTTCAGTATCCTATAAATATAGGAATGTTATTTTTTTTTATAAAAATTTGCGGTGTCTAGCTCCCCGACTTCTCCAAGAACTCGGGGAGCTAAGTTTATTATAAATAATTTAGGATTCCTATAGAGTAATTTACGGTGATGGAATTGGCTGATATGTCACTAACAGAAGGAATTCTCTCGCAACTACCAGGTAATGTTTTAGAAGGGCTGCGTCAAAGCGATCGCATTTTAGCATCCATAAGAGAAGGGGATGCACCAATACCAATGGTTGTCAAGGAAACAACCCAACCTTTAGGTACCGTAGATTGGGACGTTATCATTTGCGGTGGAACCTTGGGTATTTTAATTGGCTCCGCCTTAGCTTTAAGAGGAGTGCGAGTAGCGCTCATAGAACGGAGAATGTTGCGGGGTAGAGAGCAAGAATGGAACATTTCCCGTAAAGAACTACAAGTTTTTTTAGAACTAAATTTACTGACGACAGAAGAATTAGAGAAAGCGATCGCTACAGAATACAATCCTGCTCGAGTCGGCTTCCATAACGGTACGGAAGTTTGGGTACGGGATGTCCTAAATATTGGCGTCGATCCAGTTTACCTCTTAGAAACCTTAAAACAGAAATTTCTTGCCTGTGGTGGAAAATTATTTGAAAACACGCCATTTACAGAAGCAGTTGTTCATCCCGACGGAATCAGAGTCAACAACCAGTTCACAACCAGGTTGCTCATTGACGCTATGGGGAATCTTTCCCCCATCGTGGAACAAGCACGAGCAGGACAAAAACCAGATGCACTGTGTTTGGTAGTGGGAAGTTGTGCTCGAGGTTTTCCGGAAAACCATACGGGGGACTTGTTGTTATCTTTCACACCCTTGCACAACCAGTGCCAGTACTTTTGGGAAGCTTTCCCAGCAAAAGATGGCAGAACCACCTATATGTTTACTTACATGGATGCACATCCACAACGCATGGGTTTAGAAGCGCTTTTTGAGGATTATCTGCGCTTAATGCCAGAATATCAAGGCGTGGAGTTAAACCAACTGGCATTTCAACGAGCGCTGTTTGGCTTTTTCCCCTCCTACCAACAAAGCCCTTTAAAGACACCTTGGAACCGGATACTACCACTTGGAGATAGCAGTGGTAACCAGTCTCCCCTAAGTTTTGGGGGTTTCGGTGCAATGGTACGTCACCTAGAGCGTCTGACACAAGGCATTCATGAAGCACTGCAAACCAATCAACTATCCGCCAATGCACTCTCACTTCTGCAACCATACCAACCCAGTTTAGCTGTCACTTGGCTTTTCCAAAGGGCTATGAGTGTGGAAGTTAATCAAAAAATTGATTCCAATCAAATTAACCAACTGCTGTCTGCAGTCTTTCAACAGATGGAACAGTTAGGCGAATCGGTTCTCAAACCATTTTTGCAAGATGTGGTGCAGTTTCCAGCACTGACACAAACTCTGCTCAAAACGGGTGTGACACATCCTGGATTAGTCGCCAAGGTAATTCCACAGGTTGGATTGGGAACTTTACTCAATTGGATAGTACATTACGGAAATTTAGGGGTTTACGCTGTTTTGTTTTTGCTAAGTGAAATGTTACAACCATGGATGAAAACTTTACCCAATGTTTCCAAATACTATTGGCATCGCTTAGCTGAAGCTTGGAAATACGGTTCTGGCAATGATTATTTTTGAAATAGCTAATGGCTAATGGCTAATGGCTATTAACAATTAGCTATTAGCTATTAGCTATTAACAATTTCCTCTAATTCCAGGTATGACAATAATATGATAGAGCGAGAATCTCAAGGCGTTAAATACTTTGCGGTACTTATTGGCTTACTGCGAGAACGACAAGCATTTCTAGAGGATATTCGCCTGGGGGTGAGATTGCCACATAAAATTATATCCTTGCTTGTTTGTAGCTCTCTGTTCCTTGCAATCTATGGTGGAATCATTGGTGCTTACCACAGTTGGATGCAAGCTTTTTCTTCAGCTATTAAACTACCAGCCCTCTATTTGATAACATTACTCATTTGTCTGCCTACACTTTTCTTTTCTAACATCATTTTTGGTTCAAAACGCACTTTTGGTCAGCATTTTGCTTTAGTATTGACAGCTGTTTCTGTAACGAGCGTATTGTTGTTTAGTTTTGCACCCATCACACTCTTCTTTTTAATTACAACGAATAACTACCAATTTCTCATCTTGTTAAATGTCATTATCTTTGCTTTAACAGGATTTATTGGTATCTCTTCTCTCTATCAAGCAACAAGCATAGTTTTAGAACAAGACGGTGAGGGTAGCACTACCCGTAAAAAAATTATACGTTCTTGGTTATTTCTTTATGCTTTTGTTGGAAGCCAGTTAGGATGGACTCTCAGACCTTTTTTTGGTACACCCGATTCTACCTTTCAATTATTTAGAGAGAGAGAAGGAAATTTTTATTTAAGCGTTCTGCAATCCATTGGTTATTTGTTGGGTTTTCGTTAGTAGTATGAACCATTAACCACTAATCCTTCAGATTGACTGCTAGGGCGTGGCAAACCCGCCTACTTTCTCTGGGCTAAGCACTAACAACTAACCATTAACCAAATATATGATTCAAAAACAATTTCAAGGCATTCAACACTTTTCCGTTCTTCTGAGTTTACTGCGCGATCGCCAAGCTTTTCTAGAAGAAATTCGACAAGAAATTAGGCTGCAAAGCAAAATTAGCTCCCTACTGGTTTCAAGTTCCATCTTTTTTGCTGTTTACGGCGCGATTATCGGTTCATCTCACAGCTGGATACAAGCAATTTCTGGAAGTATTAAGTTACCTGCATTTTATTTACTCACTCTCATCATTTGTTTTCCAACTTTATTCTTTTTTAATGTTTTATTTGGTTCTCGTAGCAGCTTTATACAGCATTTTGTCGTGCTGCTAACTGCTGTATCGGTTATTAGTGTCCTTTTGTTCAGTTTCGCACCGGTGACGCTTTTCTTTTTAATCACAGCCCCTGACTCATATCAATTTTTTAAACTTTTAAATGTTGTCATTTTTGGGATCACGGGTTCTTTTGGGGTCAAATTCCTTTACGAGGGAATGCAATTACTTTCCCAACAAGATGAGGTAGGCAAAAAAACACGGACAACTATACTGCGATCGTGGTTGCTTCTTTACGCGTTTGTGGGAATGCAGCTGGGATGGTTTCTCAGACCATTTTTTGGCTCGCCCGATTCTAAATTCGAGTTGTTCCGAGCAGTACAAGGTAACTTTTATCTAGATATTGTCTCAGCACTTTCAGAAATTTTTGGCGCACGTTGAGTCAGTGTGATGTATGGTCATTCTTTAAGAGAGAGGAGCGAAGAAATTTTGGTAAATTGAAAGCGTATTCGTCACTCGTTCTGTACAATGGCACATTAATCAATACTTATTGACATCTACTCGGATGCTATATGTTGCTACTCTCTTTACGCTGCCTCGTTTTCATACTTTTTCTCCTAAGAAATACACTCAGGTTACAATGAGGTAGTAAAGCAAAAATCAGCTCGGATAAAAAATGCTGACAGAGTATATTGAAGCAGCCTTGAAGCGTGCTAACTATGAAATGTTAGATGATGGCACTTGTTATGGAGAAGTTCCTGAACTGCAAGGATTATACGCCAATGCTCCTACACTTGAAGCCTGTCAAGAAGAATTGAAAGATTCTTTGGAAGAGTGGATTGTATTAGGATTGCGGTTAGGGCATACAATGCCTGTGCTAGATGGAATTTCTCTTGCTTTTAATAAGGATGTGGCATAATGCCACCCTTTGAAGCGATTAATCGACGCGATTTAATTTATTACCTGAAACAACTTGGTTTTGAGAGACCATATTCAGGTAAAAGGCATCAATTTATGATTAAGGATGAACTGAGATTAATTATTCCTAATCCCCATGAAGGAGATATTAGCAAAAGTTTGCTGTCAAAAATATTAAAGCAAGCTCAAGTCAGTAAAGATGAATGGGAAGCGCTTTAAAAAATACTCCATTACCTACGCCCGATAATCTAGGTTAACAATTAGGTTTGCCTGGTTCTCCTGCTATTGTTTTAGCTAACATCGCACAACAACGAGATTGCGTGCTTGTCATCGACCGCTAATAGTGCGATCGCGTTACTTTATAATACATATGTTTTACTCCTCAAGATGTTGCAGTACAAATGGCAAGAAACCTCATCAGTCAAGTGCAACAAACAGATGCCGCGAACCGCAGTCAGCTTTTAGAATTAGTAGAGAGGATGCTAATTTATAAATTTTCAATATCATTCTCGACAGGAGTTGGAAGCAATGTTTGGATTAACAGAATGGCGGCAAACCAGATTCTATCAAGAAGTTAGGGAGGAAACTCAGCTAGAAACAGTTCCAAAACTATCAAAAGAAGGATTAAGTGTAGAACAAATAGCACGGGTACTTGAACTAGATATTGAGGTAGTACGACAAGCTATTAATCAACAAAATGAAGAATCTTGAAGCTTTGCAGACAATTCGCCCAGACTAGCTGAGTGATGCACATTCCAAATCATGAATAAACAATCCGGCTACTACAGGTTTCCAACAATTCACGGTATCAATGTTGTTTTCGCGTGTGAAGATGACCTTTGGAGTGTTCCACTTCAGGGTGGGTATGCTGTACGCTTAACTTCCAATCTGGGAGAAGTCTCTCACCCTTTTCTTTCTCCTGATGGAACTTCACTGGCTTTTGTCGGACGAGAAGAAGGTCATTCGGAAGTGTATGTAATGCCATCTGATGGTGGTATTGCCAAACGGCTAACATTTTTGGGAGCAGCGACAGCAGTTGTTGGATGGAGTTTGGATGGCAAGTTTATTCTTTTTTCCAGTAATGCAGCGCAACCTTTTCGGCGAATACACAATCTTTACCGCATTCCACCAGAGGGAGGAACGCCAGAACGCCTTCCTGTAGGATTGGCTCACCACATTTCCTATGGAGCAAATGGTGGAGCTGTTTTAGGTAAAAACACGAGTGACATCGCTTACTGGAAACGCTATCGCGGAGGAAGAACTGGAGTCCTTTGGATCGATCCATCAGGAACGGGAACGTTTCAAAAGCTTATCAATTTACCGGGAAACATGAGTGTTCCCATGTGGGTGGGGGAGCGGATTTACTTTATTTCTGACCATGAGGGGATTGGAAACCTCTATTCCTGTACTCTGAATGGAGAAGACTTACAACGCCATACCTACAGTCGGGAATATTATGTCCGTAATGCAACGACAGATGGCAAACGAATTGTCTATCATGCAGGTGCAGAACTCTTTTGCTTCGACCCAACCTTAGAGGAAAATTATCAAATTGAGGTTGACTTCCACAGCCCTCAAATTCAGAGACATCGCAAATTTGTAGATGCTGCAAACTATTTGGAAGAATATAACTTACACCCAGAGGGACACTCTACCCTAATCACCTGTCGGGGTAAAAGTTTTTGGTTTGGGAACTGGGAAGGTGCAGTCAATCAAATTGGTCTTCCAGATGGGGTGCGCTATCGTTTAACGCGTTGGTTGAATGATAAGAAGCGATTTGTGACTATCTCTGACAGTGGAGGAGTAGAAGCAATTGAAATTCACAGCACAAATCTGAACGCACAACCGGAACGTTTGAATGGAGTCGATTTAGGTCAAGCTGTTGCGATAGACGTTTCTCCAGTAGAGGATTTGGTGGTTCTCTCTAACCATCGGCTCGAATTGATTTTGGTTAATTTGAATACTCAAGAAAGCCGTATCATTGACCGCAGCAACCACAATCGGATTGCTGGGCTCTGTTGGTCGCCAGATGGTAAATGGATTGCCTACAGCTTTTCTATCAAACCAAAAATATCGGTAATTAAGCTATATTCTGTTGAGGATGGCACTACTCACTGTTTGACAGAACCTGTTTTCTGGGATTTTAGTCCTTCTTTCGATCCAGAGGGTAAATTCCTTTATTTTCTTTCCTACCGAGAATTTAATCCAGTTTACGATCGCCTCTACTTTGACTTGGGTTTTCCCCGCGCAGTCCGTCCATTCCTCATTTCTCTTAAAAAAGATACACCATCACCGTTTGTACCCGTTCCCAAACAACTCACAAAACAATCTCAAAATTCAACGGAGAAATCTTCTGGAGAAAATGGCGATCGCGAAGAAAATGGAGAAGCAAAAAACAATCTTGCATCTGAGAATAAAAAAACTCCAAAATTTGAAATAGATTTTGATGGTATCACCCATAGAATTGTTGCTTTTCCCGTCCCAGAAGGAAATTACAAAAAAATTTGGGGTTTAAAAGGAAAAGTCTTGTTTAGTTCTTTCCCAATTCAAGGAAGCTTGGATAATGATGAGGGCTGGTTTCATCAAAAAGAAGAAAAAGCATCGCTGCTAGTTTACGATTTTGACAAACAAAAACAAGAGACTGTCGCTAAAGAGATAAGTAGTTTCAACGTTGCGAGAGATAAAGAAACTATCATCTACCGTTCAAAAAATCGATTGCGTGTCTGCACGGCTAACCCTCAAACCAATCACAAGCTTGAAGATGAACCGGGTCGAAAAACTGGGTGGCTTGACTTAAAACGAGTGCGAATTTCTGTTGTTCCCACCCAAGAATTTCAACAAATGATGCGAGAAGCGTGGCGCTTGCAAAAAGAGCATTTTTGGGTAGAAAATATGTCTGGTGTGGATTGGGAAAGAGTTTGGCTACGCTATCGCCCCCTGCTAGATAAGGTTTCAACTCGTTCTGAATTTTCAGACTTAATCTGGGAAATGCAAGGAGAACTGGGGACATCCCACGCCTATGAAATGGGTGGTGATTACCGGAAGTCTCCTGTTTACCGATTGGGGTTTTTGGGTGCAGATTTTTCTTACGATACGGACGCAGATGCTTATCGGGTAGAACGCATTGTTCGTGGCGATTCATGGAATGATAAAGCAGATTCTCCCTTAAATCGTCTTGGTGCGAATGTTCGAGTAGGCGATTTACTGTTAGCAGTGAACGGACAACGAGTGAGTCGCGATCGCGAAGCGCAAGCTGTACCCAGCTATCGCCCTTTGCAAGAAATGTTGGTTCACCAAGCTGAGTGTGAGGTTTCTCTGACGTTTGCAGATTCTTCTTCTCCTGAAGAGTATCGCACTATTACTGTCAAAACTCTAAAAGACGAGAGCAAAGCTCGCTATCGGGAGTGGGTGGAGCACAACCGTCAAATAGTTCATGAAAAAACAAATCATCAGGTGGGCTATGTCCACATACCGGATATGGGACCGACTGGTTATGCTGAGTTTCACCGCTATTATTCTATGGAAGCACAGTATGAAGGACTGATTGTGGATGTGCGCTATAACTCTGGAGGACACGTATCGCAACTCTTATTAGAGAAGTTGTCGCGCCAGCGCATTGGCTACAAAGTCCCTCGTTGGAATCAGCCACAACCATATCCCCATGATTCTGTTGCGGGACCAATTGTGGCGATCGCCAATGAATACTGTGGATCGGATGGAGATATTTTCAGTCACAGCTTTAAACTAATGAAGTTGGGAACTTTAGTTGGTAAGCGGACTTGGGGTGGTGTCATTGGTATCCGCTCCCGTCATTTTTTGGTCGATGGTAGTATTTTGACGCAGCCAGAAAATTCTTCTTGGTTTGCAGATGTTGGCTGGAAAGTAGAGAATTATGGCACAGATCCAGATATTGAAGTAGAAATGACTCCCCAGGATTGGGTAAGGGGTAAAGACTCCCAGTTAGAGCGAGCCTTAGAACTGATTTTAGAACAGTTGGTACAAAATCCCGTTCAATTGCCTAATTTTGGCGATCGCCCTCAGTTAAGATTGCCAGATTGAAGGAATTCCTACAAAGGTTTTTTATTTGAATGAAATACAGTGAATTCATCACCCATGTACTCTTTCTTGACTTCCAAACCCCAAAAGTAAATTTTTTTCAATTTATAAACTTTCCCAATTCCTAGTAACACATATTGGCGTTTGTCGTGAGCAACTGCATAACCTATTTTGCCATCATCTCGAGCGGTAGGAATAAATTGAAAATTCCGTCTTGGGAAGTCTACTTCCGATGTTAACTGCTGAGCAATATCGAGTTCTAACTCTATTCCTAAAAATCTTTTCAATTCATCATAGGTAGGAAATAATCCTCCATGGCTCTTGGCATATTCTTGAATCAACACATCAACAGTTCTCAAGTCTTGTGGAATTCTTGTCGAGGGATTAGCACAAGCACAAGCTTTAGATATAGATGTGAATTCTGATGCACTGAGACTGTACCAAAAGATTATAGTTAAAAAACCGCCGATTAGTAGACTGTACTTAATTAAAAAATTTTGAAATCTTAACCATTTCTTTAAAGACATATTGGCTTAACCGGACAATACTACTTTTAGAGTGACAGATTAAAAATAGTAATTACCACAGCACGAATAACAAAATTTGAGGCAAATTTGTGAAAAAACAGTAATTATTCTCTGTATACGCAATTGACAAATTGCTCGGGTATCGTCTGGAATAACCGTAAAAATACTAGGATGACATTAGTAAAATGTATTGGTTATTATATGTATTATATTTCCTAATTTAAAAGAAATTAACGAGACAGTTTGGAGTTTTATAATGAAAAATCAACTTTTACCGATCGCAACTTTACTCGTATTATTTAGTTTTCAAAGTAATTTCTCGACTGCTTCTAAAGCATTAGCCTTATCAAAAGTTAATTCTTATAAAGTCAATTTACCTCTTCAAATTTCCAGTAATCCTGCAAATAAAGCAACTCCTGATAGCTTGCGAAATATTAGCAAATTTTATCAGCAGGGCGATTTCCAAACAGCTGTTTCTAAACTTAAAGTCTATCTAGACGCAAAACCAAATGATGATTTAGCTTGGACTATTCTCGGTAATGCTTATGGAAATTTAAATGACGATAAAAATGCAGAAATTGCTTATAACAAAGCCTTAAAACTTAATCCCAAACGATTTGAAGCATTGACGGGAATGGGAGTTTTGCAAAGAAAAAGAAAAAATTATGATGCAGCCCTGTCTTACTATCAAAAGTCCCTAGCTATTAATCCTAATTACGCTCAAGCATATACTAGTATGTCAGTAATAGCCCTCAAGCAAAAGAAGGATAAACAAGCTCTAGAATATGCAAAGAAAGCTTACGATTTAGAAAAAAAAGAACCAGTTATTGCAGCTAATCTAGCTATAGCTTACCACTATAACGGTATGAAAGATTTAAGAGATCAAATGACACAAAAAGCTAAAGACTTGGGTTACAATAAAATGGATACCCTGCAAAAAATCTACAGTGGAAAATTGACCGTTCGCGATTAAGATTTATTACCGATAAACGCTACGAATTAAGGCAACATCGCGGGTAACAGCTAGAGTATTTGATGAATCAAAATTTTGATTGCGCTGAAGTAGGGCTGTTATCCGCGCATCCTGTCGCCCATCAAGTAGCAGTTGGCGGAGTGTTTTATTCTGCTCCAATCCTGCAATAAGCAAAAGTTTCCCGCTTTCAGTCATCTGGTTCCCTTGCAAACTCAGTTTGAGTAAAGTTTGATTTTGTCTGAAAAGCTTACCAATGGCTTGAGCTCCAATATCGCCTAATGAATTACCTACAGCACCTAACACCCGTGTTGATGGGCTGTAGCCAAAATCAACATTTATTAATAAGGGATGTTTTTGAATCGCTTCTATCAAGGGGACTCCACCCTTGGGCGCAATACTGTTACTTGCAACACCCAGTTCAACAAGCGTCTGATTTTGGTGCAAAGCTTCAGCTAATGCGATCGCACCGCAATCCCCCAAATGATTCACATTCAGTAGCAGTGCTTTAATATTTGGATTGCTTGAGAGCAAAGTCGCAAGTAATTTTGCTCCTTTAGCATCAATTTCATTACCTCCCAAATACAAACGCTCAACTGTACGGTTTTTATGGATGAGAACATGAACAATTGCAGCCAATCCTTCGTAACTCAGTTGAGTATTGACGAGATCCAAGGTACGGATGCTTTGATTGTGACACAGCATTTCGGCAAGATAACACGCCCCCCGATCGCCAATGGGATTTCGCTTCAGCCAAAGTCCCGTGACAGATGTATTGCAAGTCAGAGCCGCAGTGAGTTTTGCAATACCAGTCTCGTCAATCCGATTGCAACCCAAGTACACAATTTCTATGCGATCGTTTTGTTCGATCAACTTCGCTACACTCGCAGCACCAATATTGCCAATACCATTCGTACCTAAGAGAAAACTAATGACTGTACTATTATCAATCAGTGCATCCGTTACCATTTGACATCCTGTAATGCCAAGACCTTGTTTGCACAAATCCAACCGCCCATCTGGTATTGCTGTACCACATGGAAAAGTTTTTGTATCAGCAACGGGCATATTTGATTTAAGATGCTCAATTAATGGTGCAATTCTTGCTAGAACATCAGGTGATGTAGCGCTTACACTATTAATCGGGCAGTGAATAATATGCTGTTCGTTCATAAAAACCTTTTTATAATTACCAAGAGTATGGGACATAATCTTTTAGGAAATGACCAAACAAAGGCTCTTCAGAGTTTTCTATTCCTTGTACAATGGGATCGTAAATCCTTGCCATCCCATCAACAACATCCAAAGGTGTATAAAAACCTCTAGTTTCTTGTAAATAGGTTTTCTTTGTATAAGGATTTTCATCAGTAATCCAGCCAGTGTCTACACTGTTCATAAAAATTCCATCCCGAGCATAATCTTGTGCTGATGTGCGAGTCATCATATTTAAAGCAGCTTTTGCCATATTTGTATGCGGATGATATTTTGTTTTGTGAAGGCGGTTAAATTGTCCCTCCATAGCTGAAACATTAATAATAAAGCGTCTTTGAAACGGGGATTTTATTAACAGTGACTTGAGTTTGCTATTTAAAATAAAAGGTGCAACAACGTTCACTAAATGGACTTCTAGCATTTCTACCGTGCTGACTTCATCTAGCTTGAGCAGCCAACTATTGACCGGGCGAGTATCTAGTTGCTGTCCGTCAGCATCAAATGTATTGGCTGGAAAATATAGATTGCTTGTGAGTAAGTGACCCGGATATTGCGGTTGAGTTTCTAATAAAATAGAGTCAGGTTTAGAAGTTATTAAACCATTGGCTTCACCAGATAAAATTTCTTGAGGATTATTTTCTTGTGATAAAAGATGCTGATAAAATGCCAACGGACGCTTAATTGTTTGTGCCGCATTGTTGATGATAATATCCAGCGTTCTTTCAGTGTCAAGAAGATAGCCTACAAATGCTTCCACACTCCCTATTTGCCGTAAATCTAACCCATGAATTTGGAGGTGCGATCGCCATTGAGTAAAATCCGGTTCAAGACTAAAGCGGCGAGCACAGTCACGGGGGAACCGTGTTGTGATAATGACTCTAGCACCATCACGTAGCATTCGTAACGCTATTTGATAGCCGATTTTAATCCGACCGCCCGTGACTAACGCCACGCGATTTGTTAAATCCGTCTGTTGGCTGCGCTTGCGGTAGTTGAGTTCAGCACAAGCCGGACACAACATATGATAGAAGGAATGAATTTCAGTGTAAGGTTGCTTGCAAATGTAGCAATGATTGGGCTTGACAAGCTTGCTTTGGATAGCTCCAGAATTCGGCAAAACTGCAACTGGTTGCTCTTGGCGTTGGCTTTGCACCATTGCTGTCATTGCTTTTATCTTTTGAGTTTCCTCCTTTTGCTGTTGCTGAATAGCACGGCGCGATTCTTTCTTAGCATTTTTGTAGATTTTGGCAATCAAACTTTTAAAGCGAAGGTGGGAATCTATGAGGGTTGGCTCTTCTGATATTTGCTGCAAAACCTTGAGACAAATTTCCACTTCTTCTGGCGGAATGTTCATGATTAAGTCAATATTATTGATGTGGAGATTGGGAGGACTTGAACCCCCAGCCTGGAGTCTGGAAGACTCCTGCTCTTCCATTGAGCTACAACCCCCGTCAGTGTTGGCTCCGGTGGTGTACACAAGTCTTCTAAAGTGCGTTCTTGAGGTTTCGA
Source organism: Tolypothrix bouteillei VB521301 (assembly GCF_000760695.4). Classification (GTDB taxonomy): domain Bacteria; phylum Cyanobacteriota; class Cyanobacteriia; order Cyanobacteriales; family Nostocaceae; genus Scytonema; species Scytonema bouteillei_A. Next base: position 1,164,100 of record NZ_JHEG04000001.1, read on the forward strand.
TCCCCCCTAACCCCCCTTAACAAGGGGGGCGAAAAACTCTTAAATTCCCCCAATTTATCGGGGGATTTAGGGGGATCTACGACGATTTTGGCTTTGTTCTAGAGATCTGTGTCCACCGTAGGTCCGTGGTGGAGGGTGCGGGAATTGAACCCACAACTTCTTCAATGAAGTTTGAAGCGTTCTTCCAGTTAGAACTAACCCTCAATACTACAATGTAGCATAGAGGAACGGTTGTGTGTATTAAAATTTGTTTGCTGCTTGCAGTGCGATCGCGATCTACTATGAAAACAAATTCAAAATCCAAAATTACCAAGTTGCAACAACTCGAAAACCGCAAATCCTCAGTCCACCATCCGGTTCATTCCAACTGCGACTGGCGCTGCGACACAGTTCGGGGCTAAAACTCCAAGAACCACCCCGCAAGACTCGACGATTTTCATCTCCACCAACTTCCCAAGCCGTTCCATCTGTTGGTGCGCCTTCATAATTTTTGTGCCAAGCGTCAGCACACCATTCCCAAACAAGCCCGTGCATATCGTACAATCCAAAGGCATTTGCCACTTGGAAATTTCCTACGACTGTTGTTTCTTTGCGCGATTTGGTTGTGAGTTTGGAAGCGTCAGCATCACTAGGGCTACAGTTTGCCACTTCAGACGTGAGGGTTTCACCAAAGTGGTAGGGGGTAATTGTTCGAGCACGACAAGCATATTCCCACTCAGCTTCACTGGGTAAACGATAAAACCGTCCTGTTTTTTCCGTGAGTCTAGCACAGAATTCAATAGCTTCATGCCAAGAAACATTTTCAACAGGTCGGTTTGCTCCTTTGAATTTAGACGGGTTGGGATTTAAAGATTGTTTAATTTTTGGCAAAGCGGCTACAGCTTTCCAATGTGCTTGAGTGACGGGAAATTTTCCCATAAAAAAAGGTTTGATATTGACTTCGTGTTGCGGGCGTTCGTCAGCATCTCCCTCATCCTCTGGAGAACCCATCATAAAATTACCACTAGGGATTGCCACCATGGGCATGATAATTTCTTGACCTAAATCTTCTGTGTAAAACTTTGAACTTCTGCGATCGCTCTTAATCTTATTTCCTTCCTTATCAACTGTGACCACATCAAATTGAAAAGTCTGTAGTTCGGAAAACTCGGAAAAATCTTTTAAATCAGAGGTAATCATTGTAAATTGCTTTTCTTGAGGCGATAGTTGTACGAGTTGTGGCGTTAATAAAATTGATTGTTTCGCAGGTGCTTTTAGAGCTTTCACATCTTGCAGAACTTCTGTAGCAGATTGATATCTATCTCTTGCCAAATGACTCAGTAATTTATCTAAAATTTGCCCTAATTCATCACTAATAGTAATATCTGTATTTTGTAAATGCTCTCGCCACAGCCACACTCCATTTAAGGGATCGTAAAGAGTATCATCTATCTGTCCGCAAGCATCTTGTATTGGTAAACACTGAGTGAGAAGCCGGACGCAAGTTACACCTAAAGAGTACAAATCGCTGGCGTGACAGGCAAACCCAGCCATTTGTTCGCTAGGTGCATAACCAATTGTATAAAGCACTGTGGCTTGTCTGGATAGGCTAGTTTGGGTAACCTGTTTTGCACCACCAAAGTCAATGAGTACGAGTCTCTTATCTGATTGTCGGCGGATGATATTTTCTGGTTTGATATCCCGATGAATGACGTTCCGTTCGTGGATAAATTCGAGAACTGGTAGTATATCTAGTAACAGTTCTCGAATTTGTTCTTCACCAAAAGGTTGTTGCTGAAGTTCTTGTAAGAGAGTTTTCCCTTGGATAAATTCTTGCACGAGATACAAACTAGAACCTTGTTCAAAATAAGCAAGCAATCGAGGAATTTGGATGTGATTTTCTCCGAGTTCGTACAGTCGTTTTGCTTCTTGCTTGAACAATTCTGCTGCTTTAGTACGTTCCGAAGTCCCCTGTACCTGTGGGAAGAATTGCTTGATGACGCATGGTGCATCAAGCCTATCTGCATCTTCAGTAGCATAGGTTCTGCTAAAACCGCCTTCGCCTAGCAGTCTTAATACACGGTAACGGTTCCTGAGGAAGTTGCCAAAGTTGCTTTGTCCGCAACTGTTACAAAATCTATTGCCATCAGGATTGAAGGGATTTGAGCAATGGGGATTTTGGCAAATTTGCATAGTGAGCCATGTATCGCATATTGTCCGGGATTGGCTCTTACTGAGCGAGGTTGAAGACACATACGTATCTCTGCATACAGAAGTTTTCCACCTGTTATCACTGTCACTTTGGTATGATACAGATAAAGAAAATTTTCTGTCTTTGTTTATATACAGTTAAAAATTTATAAATCAGGAATTTATCAATATCAAGTCAACAAGACGTAGATGTAAGCTTACAAATTTCTGTTAGATCGATAATAATAAGCACAAAAAAATTTAACAGTTAACACTGAACATTTAACAGCGACCAGTGACAGATGAAGAAATTTATTTTTTATCGCTAGAAGCGCGAATTAATTCGGCTACCAATGCAATCAAAGCAGAAACGACTATCAAAATTACGCTGAGGGCATTGATATCTGGCTTAACTCCCGTTCTAATACGGCCAAAGATTTCTATTGGTAGAGTGTTAGAACCGCTACCTGCAGTAAAGCTAGCGATGAGAAAATCATCTAAGCTTAGGATGAAAGCAAGCAAGCAACCAGCAATAATACCTGGCATCAGTTGGGGTAATAATACTTTTATAAAGGCTTGTACGGGTGTTGCACCTAAATCGAGTGCTGCTTCTTCTAAATGGGGATCTAGGTTGGTTAGTCGAGATGATACAACAAGACTAATGTAGGCAAGACAAAATACCACATGAGCTGCCACAATTGTCCATATACTGAGGGGAATTGCAAAGGCAGCAAGGAAGACTAAAGTGGCAACTGCGATCGCAATATCAGGGATAATCAAAGGCAGATAAGCCACCCCACGATAGAGTGTTTTACCAGGAAACCGATAGCGTCCCAAACCCACTGCCATCAAAGTTCCTAATATAGCAGAAATACCTACGGCGGTAAGTGCAACTATCAAACTATTTTGTAAAGCTGACAAAATACGCTCATCGTGGAAAAGTTTGTGATACCAATCCAAAGTGAAACCTTGCCACGTTGCACTGTAGGGAGATTGGTTGAAGCTATAGAAAGCCAGTACCAGTATGGGAAGGTACATAAAAACGAACATACACAAAGAGAAAACCGCCTGCCATGAGACGACACGCGGCTTTTTACGGGATGGAGTTATATTCACGTTTGCTATTTTAATTGATTTTTTTACTTATGGCATAAAAAAATAACATATTTCCTCTTTTTTGTCAACCGTCGTTGGTCATCGGTCATTGGTTACCAGTCTCTGGTTAACCCAGAAAGTCTTTCTGTCGAAAGATCCCCTCGATATTTTAATTGTCTAGAGTAATTCTAGTCAGTGTAAAGTTTTGAAGCTAAAGGACAAAATCATGAGTGAGCGATCGGATCGTGAAATCAGACAACCCGTCAGCCAAGATTGGCATGCTCAAGAAGAGCCAACACCTAAAGAAAGAAATTTAACTGCAAATCCAGGTGATGTCATTGCTGATAAACCTCAAACAGTTGAAGAAAAAGCGCAACAAGTTGCTGTAGATTCACCAGACATTACGGGCGACCACATTACAGTTCCCACTTACTTTGTTGTTGATGAACCAGATGGTGAAAAGAAAGCTCTTCACCACGTAAAAGATGCAGATGAAATTTCTGATGTTATCCGACAAGCACGAGTTGATGAAGATGGTAATAGAGTTTGGTGGTAATCACCAATAATTTTGGTCTGGTATGGAGAATGAGGCTCTTATAACTTAATTAAAATATTTTTTCTCTTTTTACTAACATGAGCCTCATACACTCTTTTATTAGCCAATGACTAATTTTTTTAGAATAAAAATATCTAATTGGTATGTTTTATTTATTTATTAAAATAAGTTTTAAAACAAAATGGAAATAAGAAGCCCAGCCTTTTTTATTGGTAATACCATTCCCTTTAAATACACTTGCGACGGTGATAATATTTCACCTCCCGTGCAGTGGGAAGATCCACCTCAAGGAACGAAAAGTTTTGCTTTGATTGTAGATGACCCCGATGCACCCAATGAAACATTTACTCATTGGTTGGTCTACAATATTCCTCCCGACAGCCGCGATTTTCCAGAAGATGTTGGTGGTAAGCAACCTAAAATCCCCCATGGAAGCTTGCAAGGGAAAAACAGTTTTGGTGAACTTGGTTATGGAGGACCGTGTCCGCCGAGTCAACATGGTGCTCATCGCTACTTTTTTAGACTTTTTGCACTCAACAAATGGCTTGATTTACCACCGGGGGCTGATAAGGAACAGCTGTTAGACGCAATTGAGGGGTCTGTCATTGATAAAGCGGAATTAATGGGGCGTTACGCTCGAGAAACTGAAGAAAACCCTATTTGATACCAAGTTGCGTTCACACATCGTACTTTCTTCCTTGTCTCCCTTGTCTCCCTTGTCCCACACACCAGTGCTATCTTTGAATGCAACGACCTATGAGGAGTTTGCACCAGTTCGGGCGTGGCAGTTATAAAGGTACTATGATGGAAATAGAAAAACCCACCAACGATGGTGGGAGTTGTGATGGCACTGGTACTATTGTACCACATTGGGATGAAAATAATGTGTAGAAAATTTAAAAATTTTCTACACACTCAATATGCGTTGGTTTCCTGTTAACTTGCTGTTGCTTGGTCTTGAGCCTCTTCAGAAACAGATTCCGCTTCAACTTCAGGTTCTACAACGACATTAGGTTTTGCCTTGACGGGTTTCGGACCGCGTGCTAGAGCAGGGTTAACTGGTGGCTTGGATTCATTACCGTATGACTTTTTGCCTCTACCCGAAGAGCGACGTTCTGAAGAATCTGCTCTGCGATCGCTATTGCGTTTTATGCTTTTAGGATTTGATTCAACAGGAGGTGTAGAATCTAAATCTTCCGAATTGTTGTCAGTGTTGGTGTTAGACTGACGTTCTGATTTCTTAATTGGACGTTCTACCATTGTTAAGTTTTTTTACGTTATCATATAGTATAGTGCCTTAGCACTGACATAACTATACTAGCGAGTAAAGCTAACCAGTCAGAGGCAATTTATATCAAAAGTGGTGAGGTTTTTTCCAGCCAATCTTTAATTAACAAGGTTGTCGGAAACCTCTAGCATCAGTGTAGTTAGCGTAAATCATCTGAGCGATCTTTGGCGGTGCTTCACCAATGTGAAAAGCGAGAACTCGTTCCTCAGTCACCTTATCTTGCATTGTGACTCTCTCAAATTGCCGTTTGTGTTCTGCCCACGATTCAACTATTGAGGTTTCTACAAACCGCGAAGGCTGGGATAAATCTTGATACACCCCCCACTGAATGGCACCATCACGCAAACGGATCTTACCAAGTGCTTGTACTGCCTTAGCAAACTCTTCAGCATTTGCAGGATCGATACAATACTCTATTGAGATTAACACCGGACCATCATTTGGACAGGGTTCAAAGGCATGAGTTGGCTCATCCCAATGCAAAGATGCCTGCAAGTTCAATTTCTCAGCACAATGAAGGCGAAATTTCACTGTTAAGGCAACAGACAGGATTAATCCTAAAGCAGCAATGGCTAGGGAATTTGAAATGCCAATATATTGTGCTAATGTACCCCATAAAAGACTGCCCAATACCATACAGCCCTGAAACACAAGCAACTGTACGGATAATGCTCTTGCACGTACCCAGGAAGGAACTGCTGTTTGTGCAGATACATTCAAACTGACCATAACACTTAAGGATGCAATTCCTACAAGGAGCATCACAATACAAACGAGAGGAACGCTGCGGAAAAATGCGATCGCCAGCATCATTCCCCCCATTAATACAGACGAAACTGCCACCAATTTATCAATAGCAAACTGCTGCCGCAATTTTGGTAAAAGAAAAGCTCCTGCCAATCCCCCGATACCCCAAAAGCCAAGAATAATACCGTATCCCAACGCATCCAGCTTTAACTCTTGACGCCCGAGTAAAGGGAGTAAGGCAAACAAAGCACTTGCAAAGAAAATATAGGCAACTGTTCTAAACAATACAGCTTGAAACACGGGGGCATAGCGAATGTAGCGTATTCCCGCTTGCATTGCTCCTATAAAACGTTCTGTTGGCAAGCCGCTTTTTTGAGGCGTGCGCTGCCATTGAGAAATAACAAGTATGACTCCAACAAAAGAAACTGCATTCAGCAAGAAAACAAAGCCCGTTCCTGCTGCTGCAATTACTATCCCCGCTAAAGCCGGACCGACAGAGCGTGAAAGGTTAACAACTATACCACTAAGCGTCACAGCTTGGGAAAGTTCCTCCTTAGGTACGAGTTCTGGAGTTATTGCCTGCCATACAGGCATATTCATTGCACTGCCAATACTTAAGGCAAAGGTAAGTAACAAAAGTACCCAAGGGGTTGTGATTTTAGCAACTGTTAGCACGCCCAACAAAGTAGCGGCTGCTAGCATCCAGCTTTGGGTCCACAGTAACATTTTGCGGCGATCCACAACATCTGCGATCGCGCCTGCGGGTAAAGCCAACAAAAAAAACGGCAAGCTAGCTGCTGCCTGCATCAGTGCCACTAGCAAAGGTGAATTGGGAGCAAGAGAAGTCATCAGCCATGCTGCTCCTACGTCATGCATCCAAGTGCCAATGCTTGATACTGCCGATGCAATCCAAAGAGCGCGAAAAATCGGTTGGCGCAGGGGAGTCCACATGGTTATAGATGCTGCTGGTGAAGTCATTGGAGTCTCTGGATTGAAGAGCTAGTGATATTGCACTGCTTTATATTACAAGATTTGCAGAAAAAATAATTGCTGGGAGGAAGTCGAGGAATGAAGGAGATCGATGAGTTTAGAGCATACGCAAAAATACACAAGCTCGACCAACCGTTCATTAAAACCTAGCCCAAGTTGGACAGGACGTATCTCGAACAGTTAAGATACGATTACCGCTAGGATTTTCGCCTAGTTCTCGAAGTGCCTTTTGGCTTGCTATCAAATTCAGTCGGAACCAAATTAGATAGCATGACCACGAGTGGACTGTTAATCCCGGTTTGATAAAACTCATGCCGCCGTAGACACAACTGCTTGAGTTTTTGAGAGAGAATGTTCCAGTGCGCCCAGACGTGCTTTCTGGCATCGAGCAGTCCATCATATCGACGGTCTGCTGAATTCAGATAGGCGGTTCTGAGAGGAACACGCTCGGAGAAAAACATAGCTCTACGCGCTAGAGCCATTGCTGCGGCAGTATCGGAACTTAATCCATGCTGCCGCATAAATTTTGCTATTCCAATTAAACTGCTGTAAGCAGGATTGACTTTTATTAGTTCAACGCCTCTGGTGGCACAACGTCTTTCAATAATTTCTTGCCACTTTGCATAAGCGAAGCCAGAAAGCATCCTTGCATAACGTTTACCTTTTTCCCGAAGCTGGTTTTTCTTAGCACAGAAATCTAAATTCTCCAATACTAAAGGAACTTCAAAAGATTCGGCAATCAACACTAGCTGAGCGGCAACATCACTCAGGATAGTTTCTATTTGAGTCGTAGTTTTACTATGTAAATTCAGCTGAAATTGTCCCTTGTCTTTTAAGTTGCCGTAAGCATCAACATACGTCCAACCAATAACTGATGGGTTTAGGTCTACTCCAATACAGCCAGATTGCCATCTGTTTCTGCTTTGAATGGGAACATCTTGAACGTTAACAGACACAGCAATATACCATCTCTGTTTCTTGTAGTAAAACCTAAAACTTACGGCACTGTTGCTAATGGCATAATTAATATCTTCTTGCCCATAAGGGAAGTTAACTCCTGAAGCTATTACATATTTCCCAAATCTAGCTTCTAGCGCAGTCGGAACACGAATTTTTAGCAACCCCTCAGACGAAAGCTGAGATATTTGATTTCCATTAGTCTCATCTTTTGAACCTATTAACGTGAAGTTATTGGTGTTGCCTCCAATCCTGACAATTAAGGGGCTGTCTTTAACGTGCTTAAGTTTATTTTCTAATAGATGAATTCGACGTTTCTTTTGATGAATACCAAACTTTGCGTCTTGTAGCAGGGTAGAACACCCATGCTGCTTTGAACGGAGACTACAAGCATCTTTAAGATGAGAAGACTTGGACTTTTTAGAATTCTTGGCTTTGCGGTAGTCCGCAACTCTTTTCTCTTGAGACTTGACGTATTCTTTTGCCGACTTAATCTGTGCTTCAAGGATTTTGGTGTGTCGCTCTTTGCATTCTTTTGCAGAAGCAATCGCACCTTCAACTTCAATACGTATAGAGTTAATCTGACGCTTATTGATATGATATTTTGGCTGAAATTCCTTGACTAAGCTGGCTGCTTTATCTCCAGACAATAGACGGTTTTTCAGGTCTTCACGAATGACATTTTGTAACTTACTATACGCTTCTAAATATTTCCACAATTCTTGTGGAGCTAACGTTGTGTAAGTTTTTGTCGCCATTCTTGAATCACCTTCCTTCTTTAGTGCTACTTTGTACAGTGTAGCGCAAACTATTAGAAACAAATTCATACCTGTCCACTCGAATTACTTTCTGAAGTTCTAGACCTTGCATACCCATAACCAGTATTCTTAAACGACAACATCGTGTCACAAATACGTTAACATGACGTATACACGAGAATTTTGAGTATATTTGTACTACTTTGACCAAGGTTTTAACGAACTGCTTTCTACCCCTAACGCCAGTAACGATTACTCCACTGGTATCTCAATCATAAACTCTGCACCCTGTCCTGGGGAAGAATGACAGGTTAATCGACCCTTGTGTTTATCCACAACAACCTGATAGCAAATGGACAAGCCCAATCCCGTACCACTTCCTACTGGTTTCGTGGTAAAAAATGGGTCAAAGATTTTCTGTTGCACTTCCTCAGTCATCCCAATACCGTTATCGACAAACCGAATTCTTACGGTATTGGTATTGGCTAACTCGGTACGGATAAAAATTTGGGGCTTTGTCCTATTTTCAGTGTTTGTTCCCAATGACTCTTCTAATGCATCAATTGCATTATTCAGGATATTCATAAAAACTTGATTGAGTTGACTTGCATAACAGGTAACTTTAGGTAACTGTCCGTATTCTTTGACAATTTCAATATCGGAGCGATGCTTGGTAACAAAACCTGGAGAGTTATTTGTAAGTTTTGCGATCGCATCTGCATTTTTTGCCTTCAGTCGGTACTGTAAAATCATCAATGTACTATCAATACCTTCATGAATATTAACAGGCTTCATCTCTGCTTCATCAAGGCGGGAAAAGTTACGTAAGCTTAACACAATATTGCGGATGCGATCGCTACCTACTTTCATTGAAGTGAGAAGCTTTGGTAAGTCTTCTGATAAAAATTTTAGGTCCATCTCTTCTATTTTTTCCACAATTTTGGAGACAGGATTCGGATATTCTTGCTGATACATAGCAAGTAAATCTAGCAAATCTTTGACATAGTTACCAGCATGAACGAGATTGCCATAAATAAAGTTAATCGGATTATTAATTTCATGGGCAACTCCCGCCACTGTTTGTCCCAACCCAGACATTTTTTCTGTTTGAATCAACTGGGATTGAGTCCGTTTCAATTCCTGCAAAGCTTGCTGCAATTGCTGATTTTTTTCATTGAGTTCCTGGGTTCTCTCTACTACCTTTTCCTCAAGAGTATGGCTGTATTCTTCTAACCGTTCGTTTGCCACAGCCAAATTTTTATAAAGCGTAGCATTTTGCAAGGAAATAGCTGCTTGGGTAGCAAGGACTTTGAGGACTTTTAATCTCTCGTTTGTAAAAGCCCCAGGTATCAGATTATTTTCTAGATAAAGAATTCCAATCAACTGTCCTTGATTGTGGATTGGGAGACACAATACCGATCTAGGTTGACGTTTAATAATGTAAGGATCGGCAATAAAAGTTGTTTCAGTAGTCGCATTATTAAACACTAAGGTTTCAGATGTCCGCCAGACATAGTTGATTAATCTGACAGGAATTTCTTCGTTTGACTGTACTGGAATTGATTGTAAGCATACAATTTGTAATGGTTCGGTGCTGTTACCAGGAATTGTTCGTGCTTCAATAACTAAATCCCCTTCATAGCAAAGAATTAAACAACCTGTTTCTGCACCCGCGTTCTCAAGCAACACCCGCATTAATGTTGAAAGCAATTTTTCCAACTCGATCTCTCCAGAGAGAAGCTGAGAAGCTTTGATTGCAGTTGCTAAGTCCAGAGAGTCTGAAACGCTGTTACTAGAAACACTCGTTATGCTTTCACTTAAATTAGGAATAGAATGAGTTATAACGTTAACTATTGTATCGTGAGGATTGAGGCTAACTTTTTCTTTTTGTAAGATAGAACTTAATTGGGGATAGCGTTGTTTTAAGTCCTCAAGTTTGGCTGTTGCACCCCATCGGTTATAGGCAGAATAAGCATTCACTAGATAGGTTTTGGCAATCAGTTCTTTGCCCCAAGAAAAGTAGAATTTGGCGGCTAGTTCGTAAGCAAGTGCTTCTTCATTAATATACTCGTGTTCTTTAGCAAGGAAAATGGCGCGATCGTACATTTCCATTGCCTCCACACGCTGCGTTAAAACTCGATGTTGCTCTGCCTCTATCAAATAATATTTATGTAAAAAATTCATGGGAGCGCTCTCTGCCCATGTTTTCATCTTTTTTTGATAATCGGACACCTTCTCTAAAATTTGTTGTTTCTCTAATTCATTGACATCATTATAAATTGCTAACATTGCTAAAGAAGTGTAAAAATAGAAAATAGCAACACTATACTTAGCTGGAACTACATCTAAATACTTTTCAGCTAAAGTTGCATTTTGTATAGCATGATGATAATTTAGGAATATGTAACAAAGAAATAGTTTTTGTAAATGTACGTAAAAAATTGTCATTCTGTTACCGATTTTCTGGTGAAGGGGTAGCAGAATTTTTTCATTGTAAACTTCACCTTCTAAACAACACGGGTTTTGGGATTTCCCTAGTAAATTCAAGACAGTTTGCCAATTAATTCCATGCCAATGAAGAGCTATTTCCTGCTTAATTTGAATAATTCCCTGATAGTAATTTGCCATTTCTAGTTCCAAATTTATCAGGTTTTTCCCCAGCCAAAAAGAATGCTCTGAATGCATATATATACAATAAGAAGCTTGTTCTAGATCGCCAGTTTCTAAACCTACGAAGTAAGCTTTTAATAAACAACTTAAAGATATTTTAAGTGATTTTTCCAAGCTATGATACAAGTATTAATAACAAAAACAGTCATGCATTCAGTTTCTCTATCTTTAAATTTGGTTAGTAAATTTAAAGCTAATTGACCGAATTCATAACTAGAATCAATATCTCCTGAGAGACTCCATAAAATAATTCCGTAAGTTGCATAGGAAGCAGTGCTCGAAACACAGTTTCCATATTTAAGAGATAAATTAACTTGTTTCAAAACAATTAACGTAAACAGAAGAGGATTGGCAACGTATGTAACTGGTAGCAAGCGCCATAATATATTCATCACTGCTAGCTTTGTCGAATCAGTCATTTGAGGGAAATGAATTAAATCTTTAATTTTTTTCTTTGTTAAAGCTAGCTGTATTTCTTGCAACTCTATTTCAATGTCTTTTCGATCGAGTCCTTGAGGCAATTCTATCCCCAATAACTTTAGCACTTCTATCCCCGTGGTAATTGCTTCAATTCCTTGACTTTGTGTTTTATAAGCTTCAATTTTGACATGATAGGCTTTCATCTTATCAAGCAGCGTTTTTGCTTGTATCAACACAACTTCAACGCTTTCCTCCATCTGCTCCATATCGCCGTTGAGATACGCTGCTTCTGCTAAGGTTTCATATAGGGCTAAAGTAATTTCATAGTTGGTTTCCCAGCGATCGCATCCTAAAAGTTCTATTCCCACTGTTAAATATTTAATTGTAATTGCATAAGCGGTTGAAGACTTGGCTTTACGTCCAGCAATCAAATTTAACTCTGCTAGTTCTTTACGCTGCAAGCGATCGGTTATTAATTCTATTCCAGCATTTAATTGATTTACAATATCAAAAATTTTCTCTTCCCGTTCTGACAAAGAAAATTTTTTTAATAAAAGTTGACCAATTTTTAAGTGAGTTGATTGTTTTTGATTTTCAGGTATAAGAAAGTAAGCTGCTTGCTGTACTCGATCGTGGAGAAATTTATAGCGTGGTAATTGGCGATCGCTAATTGCTAATTGTTCATTGCTAATAGCATCATTAAGGAAAAACTTGTAATTTTCATTTTTGGGAATGATAAATCCTTCTTGCAGAGCCTTCCACAAATCCATAGCTGTCTCTACTGATGATTTCTCATGCACAATAGCAAGAGTCTCTAAATCAAATTGATTGCCAATGCAAGCAGCGAGTTTTAAAGTCTCTTGGGTATTTTTCGGTAACTTTTGTAACTGAAGTGCCATCAACTCCATCACATCATCAGTCAGAGATAGCGCCGTAGCTTGGGCAATATCGCATTGCCAATAACCAACATCAAAATTACAACTAATCAACCCATATTCATACAAAGCTCTCAAAAATTGATGGCTAAAGAAGGGATTTCCTTTAGTTTTAGTATGAACTAGTTGTGTCAGAGGGCTTGCAACTTCTTCAGGACAACTCAGGGTATCGGCAATCCAGAGATTCAAGTTAGTTAAACTTAAGGGTGATAGGGTAATTGTATTTACTGTCGCTCCATTTTTGCGAATTTCTTCTAACATCAACATCAATGGGTGGGTATTCGATACTTCGTTATCCCGGTAGGAACCAATCAACAACAAGCCCCCCTTGCTTTCCTCGGAATTTGGAGAAGATAAGAAAGAATTTGTATTTGTCTCACTTTCGCCCATCAATAATTGAATTAGCTTTAAAGAAGCTAAGTCTGTCCATTGCAAATCATCCAGAAACATCACTAACGGATGATTGGTATTGGTAAATAGGCGAATAAAGTTTTGGAACACCAAGTTAAATCGATTTTGTGCTGCACCAGGCTCAAGTGGAGAAATCGGAGGTTGTTTGCCAATCAGCAATTCCACTTCGGGAATCACGTCAATAATAACCCTACCTTGTTCTCCCAAGGCTTCAAGAATTTTTGCTTTCCACTGTTTGATTTGCTCGGGGCTTTCACTTAACAGTTGAACCATCAAATCTCGAAAGGCTTGTACCAATCCTAGAAAGGGAATATTACGTCCAAATTGGTCAAATTTTCCTTGTATAAAATAACCTTTTTGCCTCACAATAGGTTTGTGGACTTCATTGACAACAACAGTTTTCCCAATGCCAGAACAACCAGCTACCAACATTATCTCCGTAGCACCTGCACTGACACGGTTAAAAGCAGCTAGTAAAGTTTCTACTTCTGTTTGTCGTCCGTAAAGTTTCTCGGAAATAATAAAGCGGTCAGGAATATCTCGTTTTCCTAACTGAAAGCTCGCAAGACTCCCAGTTGTCTCTAAGGTATGCAAGCACGTCTGTAAATCGTATTTTAATCCTCTAGCACTTTGATAGCGATCTTCTGCCATCTTTGCCATAAGTTTGTTGACAATGCTTGATAGAATTGGGGGAATTTTGGGATTGATACTATGTGCTAAAGGTGGAAGTTTTGCAAT